>NZ_BAAACY010000100.1:0-16355 GCF_039521925.1 Virgibacillus salarius
AAGTCAACCTATTACTTATGACAAGAATTGTTGCACCTTCGCATAGCGGAGACGAATTACGTAGACTCCTACGGGATTAGCGCGAGCCGAAAATCCATTTTGCAACGTGTTCTTCTTTGCAAAGTTAGTTGAGGCCGTGCCCGCGGAAAGCGAAGTAATTAGTCGGAGCATTGCCAATAGACATCAAACATTTCAAAATAACTACTTGGCTTAACGCAGTCATTGCACTGATTTTATACTTTCTTAACTTATAAAAAAACCATGCTGGATAAGTGATCCACCATGGCTTTTCTAAACTATTTAATTATATTTTTTCCATTGACTGTACCAATTACGAATGTCTGTATGAGGCTTCGTTCCAAATTCTGTATGTAAAAATTCTTTTAAATTCTGATAATGCCTCTCAACATTAATCGAGTCATTCGTTGTAGCATAAATCTTCAGTAAAATAAAATGAGCTTCTTCGTTCTCTGGATGGCTATCACAAACTTTTTTAAACCATTTTTTCGCCTCCTGATACGACTGCTCCTTCCAATCAATTTTTAATGCATAATCCAACCAAACTTGTTCAAGCTGCAATTGATGATTTTCTGCCCACCAATAACCATGTTCTTCTAAATAAGAACCTTTATACAAATCCATAATCTCAACATATCTATCAATCGAATTTATAGTCATAGGAGGTGCTAGTTCTAGTTTTTCCTTCCATAGCTGGATATCTATCGTGATATTTTGCGTAGATAGGGTATACCCTTCCTTGGTATTTATAATCTTAAAATTGCTTGGATATTTCTTTAAGACATTTCTTACATGGTAAACAGCTGTATATAATTGGGCATAAGCTTTTTCAGGGTCTAAGTCTGGCCAGAGTAACTCGATTAAAAAGGACTTCTGAACTAGCTTTTCTTTGTTGTGCAATAGATATAGAAATAATTCCTTCGCCTTCAAGGTTCGCCATGAAATAACTTCCTTTTCCCCATGGCTAGTTGTGAGTGATAAGCTCCCACATACATTTATCTGTAGCGTATTATTTAATGAGTTATTAGAAGACATAGATTTAGATTCACCATTAACTTTTGCCAAAAGACGTTCTACGGTTTTGTTTAAACGTTGTATCGAAAAAGGCTTTAAAAGATAATCTAGTGCATTTATTTCAAATGCTCTTACCGCATGCTGATTATATGCAGTAACAAAAACGATTTGTAAAAATGGATGACTGGATAGTAATTGTTCAGCTAATTCCAGACCATCTACCTGTGGCATTTCTATATCTAAAAAAACAACATCTGGATGTAGCTGTTGAACCTTTTTTCTTACCATTAGCGGGTTAGTTAGTTTATCAATAACATCGATATCACTATTTTTCTTAAGAAGATGTTCCAAAAAATCTACTGCCATTTGTTCATCGTCTACAAGAATCGCTTTCACCCATATATCCTCCCTACTCCCATTTAAGTATGAATCGATTGTACTATATAAGGTATTTAACTCGTAGTCTATCTATAAAATTAGTAGAGGTCAAAAGATTGGATTTATACGTAGCATTTTACTTAAGAAATAGCTACATACTATTTATGAAGAAAATCGGAAACCTAATACAACTAAGCTTGCAATATTAATCATTGAACTATTTATTCGAACAGAATTAGGATGTTCTATATCTTTTTACTGATTTCTAAAGGAATGAATGACCTAGCCTTTGTTATCTACCATAAAAATATATCATTGAATAGAAATGATAAATAAGTTAGAGTAGAGCATATTAATTTAAAGGACTGTGACAAAACATGCGTAATAAGAAACAGATGTCTATTCCAAAGATATTTATTATTATTAGTGTTTTTCTCATACTGTTGAGTTGTTTACGGATTGGCTGGCTCCTGTACCATCAACCACCCGAGCACCCGCAGGCGAAAAACGGAGTCATTGACCTAAGTACTTGGGATTTCAAGGATGACCAAACCACCACACTCAATGGAGAATGGGAATTCTATCCTAACCAATTTCTAACGCCATTACAGCAATGGAAGGCTACCAATTATATAAATGTACCAGGCAATTGGAAAGGTGAATGGAATCAAACCAAAGATAAACAAACATCCTATGGATACGGTACGTTTCGCTTAAAAATTATTCTTCCAGAGAATGAGCAATCGTTATACGGAATCCGCATAAAAGATATCACAACTGCGGCTAATGTATACATCGACGATAAACTCGTAGCAGCATCTAATCACCCTACTAAAAGCAAGGAACAGCATGTACAAAAAAACGGACCTTTCTCTACTATCTTCCATACAAATAATACGAACGAAATGGAGCTATTGATTCATATATCAAATTACCAAATTCCTTTTGAAGGTGGTATTACGAACGCGATTCAGTTTGGTACGGATCAGGCTATTAATAAGCTGGAAAGCGGATCAATCGCTTTTCAAGTAACTATTTTTATCATTTATTTATTACATAGCATGTACGCCATTTGTTTATTTCTCTTGGGGAGAAAAGGGAAAGCACAAAAAGAACTTCTCTTTTATGGACTAATGCTAATCTTAGCAGCATTTACTAACTTAATTGATGATAATATCGTTTTGGAGCTACCAATTCCTATTGAATGGTATCAAAAGCTTCTATCCATATTATTTATTAGTACGTTATTGGCATTATTAGCATTTGTAAAATCATTATACCGTGTAAAAAGCCGTTTATTTACATCACTTCTAGTAATTTATTTCACTCTATCTGTCAGCTTAGTGGTAGTTCCTATTGACTTTTTTGTTTTTATTAATTTTGGAATGATGATCTTTTTCCTAATTGCTTTCTACTTCTTATTCTCACAAACGATTAAAACAATCAGAAGAGGAAAGGCAGATGCCATCTTTATTCTATTATTTGTAACCAGCTACACATCAAATGTATTAATATGGGGAAATATTGTAAATATGAATTTAATTGATATGCCGTATTACCCATTCGACTTTCTTATCTCAATCATTACCATTGCTTTATTCTTATTCAAACGTCATATCCGTATGGCTCATTTGAATGAGAAGCAAAAAGCTGAACTGCTTAACGCAGATAAAAAGAAAGATGAATTTCTAGCAAATACCTCCCATGAATTACGAAATCCGCTTCATGGAATTATTAATATTGCCCAAACTATTTTACGTAATGGGTCTGCTTCTTTATCAGCTAAAAATAAAGAAAGCTTACACCTACTCATACAAATAGGGCAACGAATGACCTTTACCCTCAACGACATCCTTGATATCTCTCGATTACAAGATCAATATATTACATTAAATAAGAAAAGAGTAAACCTGCACTCCGTAGCTGCTGTTATTCTTGATATGATAACTTATATGACAGAAAATAAAAATTTACAATTACGATTAAACATTTCCCCCTCGTTTCCAGAGGTATATGCAGATGAAAATCGATTGCTACAAATAATCTTTAACCTTGTTCATAATGCGGTTAAATACACGAATGAAG
This sequence comes from Virgibacillus salarius, assembly GCF_039521925.1. NCBI lineage: Bacteria > Bacillati > Bacillota > Bacilli > Caryophanales > Bacillaceae > Virgibacillus > Virgibacillus salarius. The sequence continues at coordinate 3,496 of NZ_BAAACY010000100.1, forward strand.
GAAGTGTTACGATAGACGCCTCTTATGAAAATAAGATTGCAACCATTCATATTAGAGATACCGGTATAGGGATGAGTGAAGAGACGCAACAAAATATCTTCAAGCCATATAACCAAGGAAATATGAAAGATAACGGCGGAATTGGTTTGGGACTCAGTGTTTGTAAACAATTAGTAGAATTACATGGTGGGACCATGTCTGTTCAATCAGTTATTGGTAAGGGTTCTACATTCTCTTTTACACTCCCAATAGCAGACAACGCAACAAATGTAGAGGAAAATAAGATAGTACCAGCTACTGATGAACATGTTCATAACTTTTATCCAATAGATGAGGCAGAGACGGAGGTATCCGCTACAAGAGAAAATAGAAACCAAGCACGTATACTTATGGTCGATGATGACCCGATTAATTTACGTATTTTACACAACGTACTTAGTCCATATTATGACATGATTACTGCCACTAGCGGTAAAGAAGCATTATTACATATCCATTCAAGAGAATTGGATTTAATTATCGCAGATGTAATGATGCCAACGATGTCTGGCTATGAATTAACCAAGATTATCCGAAAGCAATTCTCCATTTCGGAGCTACCTATTTTGCTGTTAACAGCACGGAATCAATTAGAAGATATTTATACTGGATTTCAATCAGGTGCTAATGATTATGTTGCAAAACCAATAGATGCCTTAGAGTTAAAAGCTCGTGTTGATGTTTTAACAAGTCTAAAAGCATCCGTCCATGCACAACTTCGGATGGAAGCTGCTTGGCTTCAAGCACAAATACAACCACACTTTTTATTTAACACACTGAATACAATTGCTTCCTTAGCTGAGATTGATACGAAGAGAATGATAAAACTGCTTGAAGAATTTAGTAATTACTTGCGAAGAAGCTTTGATATGACGAATAAAAATGCGCTTATTCCTCTTGAGAATGAACTTGATTTAGCACGCTCGTATTTATTTATTGAAAAGGAACGCTTTGGAGATAGACTACATGTTTCCTGGGAGATCAAAGATAACATTCCAATACAAATTCCTCCGCTATCCATCCAGCCAATCGTAGAGAATGCTGTTAGACATGGTATCCTAAAGCAAGTAGAGGGCGGTACAATTCGTATTCAAATAGTAGAACATAACACTTATTATAGTATTACCATCATCGATGATGGTGTCGGAATGGATCAACAAAAAGTAAAGCAAATTCTAAGTGATGAATGGGTTTATGGAAGCGGACGTGGGATTGGACTAGCGAATACTAATCGACGATTTAAACAATTATATGGAGTAGGCTTAGATATTCAAAGTACGCCTTATATGGGTACAACTGTTACTTTCAAAATACCTAAGTAAAATGATTGTCATTGCTTATATGTCTATCATCAAAATAATTCTTCTGCTATTGAGAATAAGGCAGTAGATATATATGGTATGAAATAATGTCCATTATGTGAAGAAAACACATTTTAACTATTTATGTGACTATATTTGTTAAAATGAAAGGGTAAGAAAGCGAGATGGTCACATGAAGAAAAAAGAAAATCAAATGCATGAAAATCAATCCTTAGTAAATGCTCTTGCACAGACTGTAAAGACCGGCATTATTAAATCCAATCTAATCCCAATGTTTGCAGGGTTATTTTTAGCTATTTATACCTATCAATATAGCCTCTATGAAAAATTACCCGAAATTCTATTTGCTTTTGTTGGAACGAGCCTCGTTATTGGTGCAGCTGGTGCTTTTAATAACTTGTATGATCGAGACATTGATGAAATCATGGAAAGGACCAAAAATAGGCCAACAGTAACTGGAAGAATTAAACCAACCTATGTTTTATGTCTTGGAATTTTGATGTCTTTGGTTGGCATATTCACCCTTGTACTAGCAACACCACTGGCAGGAGTACTGGGCTTTTTAGGCTTATTCTTTTATGCAGTACCCTATACAATGTGGAGTAAGCGTAGAACTGTTTACAACACCGAAATTGGTAGTATTTCAGGTGCGATGCCGCCGCTGATCGGTTGGGCAGCTATATATCCGGATATTACTCACCCTGCAATTATTGGCTTGTTTATCATATCCATTATCTGGCAAATGCCACATTTTTATGCCATTGCTATTCGCAAGCATAAAGAATATCAAGCTGCAAGAGTTCCTATGCTTCCGGTAGTTAAAGGGATTCGGAGAACCTATATTCAAACAAATATTTATTTAGTCGTCGTGGTAGCAACCAGCTTCTTACTTGGTACACTTAGTCTAGGCTTACAGTTAGTAGCTCTGCTGCTAAGTCTTTCTTGGTTGTCACTCAGCATTATTGGTTACCACAAAATGGATTCGGAGAAATGGGCAAAATCGATGTTTTTATTTTCACTTATTTATATGACTGTACTATTTTCTACCGTCATTATTTATTCATTAATGGGAACTATTTTTAATTTATAAGTTACTTGAGGTAGCATAAGCTTAAAATCAAGCTTATGCTTTTCACATATTCAACTCCACTCTGTTTTTCGCATTACTTTTCTAACAAAGGCTTTAATGATAGTAAAAAGGGTTATACGATAAAAAGCATAATTAGAGTTGATACACTATTTGTATGGGATGATTTTGAGACTGCGTTGTGGGTCTTCTTTGTATTATTACTAATCGTGAGTTTTATTCATCAGCTTGGTCATTATACAATGGCAAGAATATTTATTGGAAGGTCAGTATTGATACTTGGTAGAGGTAAAGAATTATTTAAATATAGATCGATTCGAGTAAATAGAATCCATTTTCTAGACGCCTTTGTCATTATAAAGCCTTAAGAATTGACAATCTCTTTACGCACCTCCTTGTCCATACAGGAAGAAATATCTTCAATATCGGTTCCTGCTGCTGCTCATTTATCTCATACTAGTGAATATCTCACTGGGCACACAAGTCTGTTATTAATTTGGTTATTTTTCAGTATTTTTTGCGCTAATTCCTATACAATATAGCAAAAAACACGCTAGTGATGGCAAAGCCTTATACGATATAATACGCAATCAAGAAGCAACTAATACCTAAAAGATACTAGCTTTAGAAGTATACCCCAGTAGTACCCCTAGTCTTCTACAGGCTCATTTGCTTTCCATTCATCAAGCAAATGCTGCTATAGTTAGCATTGTTAAGTGAAAGCTTTTCTCCTTAATATTACTAATTAATTATTTTTTCCAGCTCCAGCATGTCTCAAAACTAAATCGACTTGTATTTCATCTAATATTCCATCCTCCGTAAAAAAAGAATCCTTATTAACTAAGTTCTTCCAATATTTATGTTGGTCGCGATATAATAGATTCTCTAAACGTAAGAAATCGGTTTCTTTCTCTTTACCTAGCTCAAATAAAGCCTTTATTTGATTCTTAATGGCATCTTTTGTAGTATTAATCACTTTATTCGTAATAATAGTTGAGTCCTTATTTTGGTTCGTAACATAACCTTCTACTTCAACATGCACATCAAATCTTGGCTGCCTGCTTTCATACTGTCTGTCACTTCGGATTTTAAATCTTCGATTACTACTAGTAATTGATCATCCTTTTTATTATTAGATATTAAGACGGATGTACGATCCATTTCTGGCGTAATCCAACGTAATCCCTTTAATTCCTGCAATTCAAAGAATCCTTTAAATGTATCATTCTTCATAAAAAATGCCCCATCATACATTAACTTGGCATCATCTTTATTATTTTTCTTCCATTGTGTATGATTGATAGCAAGTGAAGGAATATAGGTAGTTAAAGCTGGTTCATATACTTCTCTAGCAAAATGATGTAATTCAAACGGTCGAAATAACGAATTTTGTTTATATATTTCAACAGGATTATGCAAGATAGTCTCTAATGAACCTTGATTAAAAAACCCTTGGGTAGAGAGTATATCATTGATATCTTCTTTTGTAGCAAACACCCAAGGCGTTAATCGGAATTCGTTATACCGAATTACACCATCGAAGATGCTTTTAAATCCATGCTTAATAGCCGATTCTCCCAGCAAGATACTTGTAACATGGGACCAAATAATTTTTTCCTGCGCCGTATTATACAATTCAAACAGGGCATCATTAAATGTTTTCGCTGCTGTTTTTGATACATAAACATCAGGCGCTGTAGCGGTAGCTCCTTCGGTATTGGATAAACTACTTAAACTAACCATCTGTACATAAGCAATATATTTATCATCCTTGTAATCTACACCAATGGCTGTAGCATAATTCATTTGTTGAATTTCTTTTACATCACTACAGCCTGTAATTACTATTAAAAAGAAGAAAAGGGGGATGATAACCATTTGTCGCATATTATCTTCTCCGTTTCTGAAGCATCTGTGCTGAATTATTCCGGCGTTTAAAAGGGTTTATTAATAACGCATCCAGAAATTCTTTAAAACTTAATGTAACAACCGGTTCAAGATACGATAAGGAAAAAGATTCTAAACGTGTCAAATAGACCACAATACTTAATAATCCTAGTAAAAATCCGTATATTCCTAAAAAACCTGAAATTAATATCATATATACTCGTAATATACTTACTGTTCCAATTAATGATTGATTAACTAGTGTATACGTACATAGTGTGGAAAGTGCAATTACAACAATTAGTGTTGCAGAAGCAAGTCCTGCACGAATTAGTGCATCCCCAATAATAATACCACCAACGATCGCAATTGTTTGGCCGACAGGCTTTGGCATCCGTACCCCAGCTTCTCTAAGGATTTCAAATAATACTAACAAGAATAAGAATTCCAATATAAATGGTAATGGCATACCACCTCTAGCCTCTACGACTGTCGCTAAAAGGTTAAAAGGGAGAAGATCAATATTAACGGACGCGATAGCGATCCAAAAACCAGGTAACAAAATAGCTAACAACAGACCAATCAGTCTAACCACCCGTTGAAACGCGACAATATGATAGGGAAAGTGGACATCCTCTGGAGACTTTAGCAATTCAAATAAATTAATTGGTCCAATCAGGATTAATGGCGAACCATCAATAATGATGATAAATCTCCCTCTTAAGAGACACTCCACAGCAAAATCTGGTCGTGCAATATTATCAAATAACGGAAATAATGAGAACGTTCTATCAGAAACCCATTGTTCTAATTGACCACTGCTTAAAATACTTTCTACCTTTATATTATTTAATCGCTGACGTACTTCTTTAATCACCTGCATATTTGCCTTATTATGTATATAAACAAGTGATGTTTTTGTTTTACTAATGGATCCTAACTCGAATGATTCATTATATAAACGCTCTGTTTTTAAACGCTTCCGAATCAATGCGATATTAACATTTACTTCCTCGGTAAAGCCGTCTTTTGGCCCTTTTACAGATAGTTCTGTGTTTGACTCTTCTGGATTACGTTGAGGGATCTTTGCAATATTTACTGCATATACAACGTTTTCTCCTACTTTATAAAGAATGAAATAACCAGATAGGATTTTCGAAATGACGTCATCAAAGCCGTCGATAACAAAAAGAGGTGGTAATTCTTCATTATTTTTATGAATATTGTCTTTCAAAATAGCTGTAACTATTTGATTATAATACTCATTTAATTGTACAGAATCAACCATTCCATTGAAGTAAAAAGAACCAATTGCAGCTTCATCATGAGGTATATATTCTACATCTGCATGAACAGAGAAGAAATCTTGTAGCTGGTCGATACGTAATGTACCACTGTGTAATTTTTTAGTTATTTGTTGCGTTGTATATTTTGTCATGAGTTTGTATTCTCTCCTTTATTAGAGAAGATCCCGATGAGTACTAAGATAGTCGTCAAGTAAACTCCAAAAATTAGTGCCCCATAATAAAAATAATTCTGTGTAATCTTTTGTATCCAAACATCGCTATTTTCCGGTATCGTTACAACTATTAATGTCATAATAATGATTCCAATAATCGTCCACTTCAATTTGGAAGATGAGTTATTCCAAATATTCCAAAGTACATAAATGCATAACGATAGTCTTATAAACACACCGCTTAGTAACTGAAACACTGCAAAATAATCTAGATGAGACACATGCTGTCCAATGGATACTAACCGCCATTGTTCGAAAGCAGGAAATCTCATTTGTGAAGCAACTTCAGGACCAAAAGAGGCTATCGAGCCTAATGTTGGCCCGAGAATAAGGATGGTTAATACAGCTATTAGACTAAGCAAACCAAAATAGGAATATTGCTTTTTCATCTGGTCTTGGAGTAAAAAAAGAATGATAAAATCAACATTAGCTCCTAACACCATCATGATTCCTTGTATTACTGGCCCCACTCCTTCCGTAAAGATTGGAAAAAGATAAGAATAATCTTTCTCAGCGAATGTTGCAATAGCAACAAAATAGCCTAAAACTATGACAAAGGGTAGTAATAACAAAGCAGAATACACAATCGTTTTTAAATTTGCAGAAGCTGCCCATACACAAATAATGATAAAAGGAATAGCTATAATCCAAATGGATGTACTCGGTAGGAAATATATTTGAACCGTATTAATCAAATCATTAAACGCTATAATTGCAATTAGTAAAATATATATAGAAATGGAGATAATAATAATGGTTGAAATTAGTTTACCTGTACGTTCATTTAACCATTTTTGTAAATGCTTATGTTTCAATTTATTTATAATTCTTCTTAGAAAAAGTGCCCAAATAATGATGATAAAATAAGCAGCGAATTATCCATTAGAAATATAAACAATATTTAAGGATACTGCTTTTTCTCTCGAAGCTTCAGGAAGAGGTTATGCAACGGAAGAAGCTGTGAGTAGTTTAGTCAAGCAGTTATTTGATGATTTTGACATTCGTAATAAAGTGATTCTGCATTTCATGTTTCTTCCTTTTAGAAGACCTCTAGATTAATTATCAAGTGTTGGAATACGAAAGCATTCTAACATCATCTCCTTTTAAAGTTGCTGAATATGAAAGTTAATAATGCTCCCTCCTAAAATATCTTCGTCTCGATTTGCTTTCTCAATATTGCATCTAACATAACAATAGTATACTGTTGTTTTTATTAATATGGTTTATCAACTTAAACCATTAAACTGATTTTGGAGGTATTTTATTGAATGAATAAACAGGATCAACTAAATATAATCAAAGAGGATTTTATTAAATGTCAAAAAGTACTTTTGGCAATTGGTGATGAAACACGTCAATCAATCTTGTTAGTTCTAATGGGAACTGATTGTCAAACAGGATTACGTGTGGGTGAAATCACTGAACAGACTCATCTTTCTCGACCTGCTGTGTCCCATCATCTTAAGGTTTTGCGAGAAGCCGGTGTGATTTTAATGCGTAAAGAAGGGACAAAAAATTTTTATTATATTAATGTATGTACAGAATTAGATTTATTAAAAATGCTTGTGTTGAATATTGATCATTTCATGCAGAAATTTTATTAATAATGATGGAATTTAACACACACATTATTTGGAGGTATAGGCTATGAAAGCAATGGTTATTGATAGGTATGGAAAAGTGCCAATGCGTTTGGCAGAAATGCCCACACCTGAAATTCGTGAATATGAGGTACTTGCAGAAATTCATGCAGCTAGTATTAATCCTGTTGATTTTAAGATACGCGATGGGAAAGTGAAATTGTTAGTTAAATATAAAATGCCACTTATTTTAGGGAATGACTTTTCTGGTGTCATTGCAAAGGTTGGCGCAAAGGTAACTCGTTTTAAAGTTGGTGACGAAATATATGCACGTCCACGTAAAAATAAAATGGGTACTTTTGCTGAATTTATTGCTATTCATGAAGATGATATCGCCTTAAAACCTAAAAATTTGAGCTTTGAAGAAGCAGCATCGATCCCACTAATTGGGTTAACCTCCTATCAAGCACTAATAGACATTTTGGATCTACAAAAGGGACAAAAGATTTTAATTCAAGCTGGGGCTGGAGGTGTCGGTACATTTGCTATTCAACTGGCCAAATTAGTAGGTGCCACCGTTGCAACGACCGCCAGTGAAGCTGGCGCGAACTTAGTAAAATCACTTGGTGCAGATGAAGTTATAAATTACAAGACAGAAAAATTTGAAGAGATCTTGAAAAAATATGATGCCGTATTTGATACACTGGGTGGCGAGATACTGGAAAGATCATTTGAAGTGATAAGGAGCGGAGGAAAGATAGTTTCTGTTTCAGGATTACCGAATGCTCGTTTTGGTAAAGAATATGGTTCTGGATTTTTTAAAACATTGTTGTTTTCAGTAGCAGGCCATAAACTTACTACGCTTGAAAAAAAACACAATGCGCCATATACATTTTTGTTTATGAAGCCAAGTGGAGAGCAATTACGTATAATCGCAAACTATATTGAGACCGGTAAAATCAAACCTATAATTGATAGAGTTTTGCCATTTGAAGATGCCCAAATAGCGATGGAATATGTGGAGTCTGGAAGGGCGAAAGGGAAAATAATATTGAAAATTAGATAGTTGTTGAACAAAGATACTATACATTCAATCGACATTGGAATGTACTTACAGTAAAGGTTGCTTTTGTTAAATAATTTTAATAAAATAAGCAAACTTTATTTTACTGTTATCTAACATACATTAGAAAATTAGAAACCAGATAAAAAATCATCAAGAAACAAGTTCATTCGCCAATTAGTGAAGCTTTATGAACTTGTGCAGATATCTTTGACTAATACAGGTATTGAACAAGGCAAAAACAGAACTAGCTTAAATTAGTTCTTGCTCTCCTTATTGTTAGGACCTTTAGCAACACTTGATAATCGTTCCGAAGGGGAAAATGAACTTGCTTGATTAGGCAAGGAAAATCAATATTTAATTTGTTTGTTTCGAACATGTAATATGAGTGTTATTATAAATGAGTTCATCATAATTAGAAAGTGGAGAAATGAAGGATCAATAAACTAATAATCTATCGAATTAATTGGAGGCTTATATGGCACTTGATCTAGCAACGCTTCTACTAGTTGTTGGTATCATTAATTTTATGGGATTAATATTAATGATTGTTTTATGGAGAATTAACCCTATGGTAAAAGGGCCTGCTTTCTGGACTTGGTCGTCTGTTAGTTGGTTTGTAAGCTTTATTAGTATATATTTTTTTGATGGAAGTTTGATCACATTCTTAAACAATTGTTGTACATTGATCGGTGCAATTCTATTAATGGAGGGTATCCTTAGATTTCGCGATTTTGGTAATGAAAGAAAAAGACAAAAACTAATAATAGCGTTAATTCTGTTATCCGTTATCATGTCGTTTATAAATCAAACAAATCCTACTGCAAGATATCTTTACCATGATTTTATTGTCGTACTCGTTGCAGTAATTGCGATAGTTGCTATACTCTTTAAAACAAATAAAGTTCAATTTTTAGTACATTTATATACAGCTGTTTCAGTCGTTTTGATCATCCCAGTTTTTTCTTATAGATGGTATTTAGCATTTAGCGGTCAAATCGAGGGGCAACTAATTGGACCAACACAACATTCATTCCAAGTTTTGTTAGTTCTATTTATTCTCCCTTTTTACATTGGATGGCCTTTAGGATTAGGACTTGCTTTATCCTATCAAATGAGGCAGGAATTGAAATCAGCAATGGAAGCAAAATGGTTACAAGCACAAATACAACCACATTTTATATTTAATACTTTAAATTCCATCAATGCACTAAGCATTGTAGACGTTGAAAAAATGCGTCGATTGGTAGATCAATTTAGTGAATTTCTACGGAGTAAATTTGACTCTGATTCCTTTAATAAATGGACACCTTTTGAAGAGGAAATTTCCGTTGTAGAATCCTATCTGTATATAGAAAAAGTAAGGTTTGGCAACAAATTAAAAGTTCATTGGAAAGTAGATGATGTAGAAGGTTTTTATCTACCAACGCTGACAATTCAACCAATTGTTGAAAATGCAATAAAACACGGGATTATGCAACGGACTTCTGGTGGAACAATTGAAATTAAAGTTTTTAAGAAATATGATTATTTACGAGTTATCATTAAAGATGATGGAGTTGGAATGAGCAATGACGTCATTCGTTCTATTAAACGCATTGATTCAATCGATTTTACAGGAGTAGGGATCAAAAATACGAATAGAAGACTAATTGAAAGTTTTGGAACAGGTTTGCAAATCAGAAGTAAGATAGAAGTTGGTACGGTGATCGCCTTTAACATTACAAAATACGTTTCTAAAAAAGCCAAAAAATAGCCTCCGTCATTTCAATATAACTGCTTATAAACCTTGGCTGACCATCCAAAAAAGTAGAAATTGAAAAAATGAAGTAAATAAATGCTGACAAGAAAAAAATAAGGAAGCAGCGAAGTATTTAAGTAATCAAGCTACTCTAGAGGATCCGGAAAAGTTAAAAAAACTACTAATAGAACGTGAGGGATTTCTAAGGAGTGAAAGCAATGAGACTTAAATCCAAAATATACAAGATCTCCGCATTTGGAACGATGTTGATGCTGTGAAACAAAGAAATATACCGTCTATACGATTTTAGGGTACACCATGGAAGGCAGAAAAGAAATACTCGGGTCTATGGCTAAATGAGACGGAAAGCAAACACAAGTCGATGCAAATCTTCGATGAAATCAAAGCAAGGGGTGTCGAAGACATACTCTTTATTTCCATGGATGGTGTGAGTGATTTGGAAGAAGGATCACGAGCAATTTTACCTGACGTTATCGTTCAACGATGCATCGTTCATTTGATTCGCAATTCCATCAAATCGTTCCAAGCAAGGATTATAAAGCTTTCACAAAATCTTTAAGAAAAGTCTATGGTGCACCAACCCTTAAGGCTTGTGCGAGCGCCTTTGAATCCTTTTAACAACAGTGAGCTGCCTATCCAGGAGCCATTGATGTATGGATAAGGAATTTTAGTCATGTCGAGCAACTCTTTGACTACGTTAACGCTATTCGGAAAGATGTACACGACAAATGCCGTAGAGATTATACACTCAAGCTTCAGGAAAGTAACCAAAAAAGGAGCATTCCCCAACGAGAACACTCTGTTAAAAGTGTTATATTTACGCGTAAAAGAACTCGAAACAAATTGGAAAGGCGGTTATATCCAAAACTGGTCCATCGTTATGAACCAACTTCTCCTCCACGAAAATCTAAAAGAAAGGGCTTTTAAAATACATGGAGTCTGTTTGTACTTACATACTTTATTTGACAAATCAAAAAAAACAATATAAATTTCTAACTTATATCAAAAAAAATAGCTATTTCGGGTAATTTGAAATCCAAAATAGCTATTTTTTTATGAGTACAATCAATATTCTTGAAAACTAATACTTTTTAAGTGACTCGAATTACAAAAGGTTATTTTTATTATCAGGATTATAAGTACAGAAACTCGTTCATTCAATACACCTCATTTTAATTCTGGGTATAGAACAAATACTATTTCATTAACGTATCTATAATCATTAACTTGTAAATAGAAAATAAAATACTATTTTGATACATCATAATTAATTTTCAGTGAAAAGTCAGGATATGTTAAAAGTGCATCACTTAAATACATTAATTTAATATCTTCTATGTTGCTATTTTGTACCTCCATGAACACCTTTCCTTTTATAGTTTCTCCCGGAGCGATTTTTCCTTCTTCTCCTTCATATAAATCATCAACAGCATTACCATCTATCTTCAGATGCGGACTATGAATAGTTTCTTTTCCATCTAACATAACATTTGGAAAAGTACTATAAAGTGATCTTTCTTCTTTTAATTGGTTCTCAAACTCCATGTCCATGACTAAAAACGATGAATCATCCATTGACTTTTGGATGCTATCATCTTCTTCTATAATTTCAATTTCATTAATTCGTACTCTATAAAACCTATTCTTCCCACGATCATCTATGTACATATCTTCACCAATATCATATGTACCAATTTTATCTCTACGGTTATCTTGTGGTATTTGGAAAACAACTTCTGGTTTTTCTTGTGTAGGATTCCACATTAATGTTCCTTCAAAGGAATACTTTTCCTCAACAGCTACAGCCCCTTTTAGTTCCATTGTTTCACCAGGAGCTAATTCGTATTGGAAAGTTTCTGTGTAATCTTTAAATGTATCATTTTTTGGATATGTTAAATTAAGCTCTGGTCCACCTGTTGGATAACGATACGTTGGAATTACATCACCTAAAGTCATTGAAGAATCGCCGACATTTTTCACAGTATAATCAACAAATGTAACACCAACATCTTCACTAGGAGAAGAGATTTCCGACTCTATAAATTCTTTATGTTCTTCTCCCTTTTCAAACCAAACTTCATTTACAGTAATTTCGGCTGGTACATCAGAATAATATCCAATGAGTTCGAATGTTTCACCAAATTCATGATACAATTTATTTTCTTCATCAACGTCATTATTATTAGATTCAGACTGTTCCTCATTTGCTTCATTTTCTTTGTTTTTACTTTCTACTTTTTCATTACTACATCCAGTTATAAGCAAAAATATAGAAATTAGAGTAATAAAGATAAACTTTACTTTAAACATTTTCTACAACCTTTCCATAAATTTTTTATAGATTAAAACATTCTACATATTACCACATATTGCTAAAATGATAAACAAATATTTAAAAAATATTTAAACAAATCAACAGGGAATTATTCTTCTCTATATTCAATTACAACCCTGCTTAATAGTAAATTTCTTATTTCTTCATATACTTACTACTTACAGTATCATGATAAACATATTCTATACTACTTTTAAGGGGCTGGGACAAAACCCAGTAAAATAAAAAGTGGTACTCGCCAATAATTTGGTAAGTACCACTTTTTT
>NZ_BAAACY010000101.1:0-661 GCF_039521925.1 Virgibacillus salarius
TCGATTGGTAATGTCGTAGAAAAAGTCGTATTTTCGGTTGGGCCATAACCATTAATGATCTGTATGTTTGAACAATGACTACGAACTAGTTGAATATGCTTTGTAGATAGGACGTCTCCCCCAACGAGGAGGCATCGTAGATGGCGAAACATATCTGGCTTCTCCTGTGCTAATTGATTAAACAACGCAACCGTTAGCCACATTAAAGTGATGGAATGCTTCTCGATGGCGTTTTCTAATTTTTCTACCGAAAGGATGGTCTCTTTCTTCGTTAAATACAGACTCTGTCCATTTAATAGACTTCCCCATATCTCAAATGTTGAGGCATCAAACACGAGTGATCCTGTCTGGAGGATTCGATCGCCTTCATTGAATTGGATATAGCTTGTATGCTTAACGAGACGGACGACATTTCGCTGTTCGATTAGAATTCCCTTTGGTTCTCCTGTACTCCCTGACGAATACATGATATATGCTAAGTTTGTTGGATGGTGTTCAATAGATAAATTGCTCGTATTTCCGACATACAAGCTCTCATTCGTTATATCCAACCGCTCTCCAGAAAATGCGCCCAATTTCTCTGCGTCATTATCTGTCAACACCAGCTGAGCATTACTGTCTTTCAACATATATTCGATTCGCTTCATCGGGTAAGTTTTAT
>NZ_BAAACY010000102.1:0-4742 GCF_039521925.1 Virgibacillus salarius
GTTGCGATACACCGTTGATCTTGATACCCCCAACTTTTCCGCCACCTTCGATTTACTAAATCCTTGCTTATTTAACTGTTGAATCTCCATATACATTTCCCACTTATCCACCTTTTCTGCGCCCTCCATTGATGTGTGTATAATCTTAAATATCATACAATGGGAGAGCTATATATTTTACTGGTATATTTGGGTAAATAAGTGTTTCTTCTAATCTAGCGGAAACTGTCTACTTTAGTTTAGCAGTCACAAAAATTTTCAAAGTACCCTTCTTCATCAATTGTAATTTTATCTTTTTACTCTCAAACTTTTTATTCTGTGTCCAAATGAAATATCCCACACTAATCCCTCCTTAAATTACAATAATTTCATTTTTTATAAAATAAATTTAAGATTGCAAATGGCAACTAATAGTTTACAAAGTGTTTGTAGTAGTAATCCCTAAGATAAGATTTTATTTATTATAGAATAATTGCTTATTACAAATTGAACAATCTCTATTGAGATTTTCGCACATTACAATAATATTGCCCCCTTTTAACTTCTATCAATAGTTGTTATAAGGTGGGTTTTTTATATAAGGATTATAGTGATGATAAATTTACAGATGCAAAATTGGCAGGAATTATAATCAAAAAATTAACGTAAAAGTTTTAGGATTCAGTATGTGCAGAAGATAAATTTTAGAGAAAAAATTTTTATTTATGTTGCAAATGCAACATAAATAAGTTAAGTTTAGTGTATGGAAATTTCATTGTATTTCAACAAAAATATATGTGAAGGAGTTCATTATGAAGGAAATTCTACGTGAAATTGGAATGATAGCAAGGGCATTAGATTCTATAAGTAATATAGAGTTTAAAGAATATGACCTTACAAAAGGACAGTATTTGTACATTGTACGAATATGTGAAAACCCAGGAATCATTCAAGAAAAATTGGCCGAGATGATAAAAGTAGATCGTACAACTGCAGCACGTGCTATAAAAAAACTTGAAATTAATGGCTTTATTGAAAAGAAAGAAGATAAACATAACAAAAAAATCAAGAAAATCTATCCGACAAATAAGGGTGATAATGTTTATCCTTTTATAAAAAGAGAAAATAATTATTCCAATTCTGTTGCATTAGAAGGCTTTTCAGAAAGCGAAGAAGAAATCATTTTTAGTCTTCTTCAAAGAGTAAGTAAAAATATAGAAAAAGACTGGGAATTTGTAAAAAAGGGAAACAAGAGAAATTATTGATTAAATAAAGGAGCGATATACTAAAATGAATGTGAGAATAGCAAAGTGCAATCATGAAGATTTACAAACACTTCAAGAAGTAAGTATTAAAACATTCATCGAAACATTTAAACATCAAAATTCACCAGAAAATATGAATGCCTATCTGGAAAGAGCATTTAACTTAAAACAATTAGAAAAAGAATTATCCAATATTTCTTCGCAATTCTTTTTTGTTTATTTTGCTAGTGAAATTGCTGGATATTTAAAAATCAATACCGCTGATGCTCAGACGGAAGAATTTGATAATGAATCACTTGAAATCGAGAGGATTTATATAAAAAATAAATTTCAAAAACATGGACTTGGTAAATATCTACTAAATAAGGCTACAGAAAATGCGATTGAACAACATATTAAGAAAATCTGGTTAGGAGTATGGGAAAAAAATGAAAATGCCATTGCTTTTTATAAGAAAATGGGGTTTGTCCAAACTGGAGCCCACTCTTTTTACATGGGTGATGAAGAACAAACGGACTTTATAATGGAAAAAACACTCATATAACTTTTAGAAAGGTGGGTTTACGTGTATATTCCTAAGCATTTTAAAGTCACAGACCTTGATGAAATCAAAGAATTTATTGAGAAGAACTCTTTTGGCACAATTGTAACAACAAAACAAGGGAAACCTATTGCTACTCATTTACTTTTAGAGTTACATAAACAAGGAGATAATTACTTTATCACTGGACACCTGGCTTATGCTAACCCTCAGTGGAGAACGTTAGAAGGTGAGAATGAAAACGTCCTTGTTATGTATCAAGGTCCACATGCCTATATTTCATCATCTTGGTATAAATCTGAAAATGTGCCAACATGGAATTATCAATCTATCCATGTATATGGAACAGCTAGTATTATGAATGAACAAGAATTGCAAGAAGATCTTATACTTCTATTACAAAAATATGAACAAGCTCGTGAGAAACCAGCTTTATGGGAGAATCTTTCTTTACAAACTAAAAAACAAATCAAAGGTATTGTTGGATTTAAAATTAAAATTCAAGAAGTTCAAACTGCATATAAATTAAGCCAAAATAGAAATAAAGAGGACTATTTTAATATCATTGATAAATTATATAAGGAAAAAGATTTAAATTCTAAGGCATTAGCAGAAGTGATGAAAAATAAAGGGGGATCCCACTTAATCAGAAATTGAAAAGGTGTACGGAAGCTATCGTTACTTTTTAAAGTTAAGGGGCTTCATTTGCCGGGATTATTAACTTATTTTAGGCGTCCAACTAATTGAGCCCCACTGTACTGACATAGTAACCTTTAGCCCAAAATGTGCGGTTCCCATGATTGTATTTTAAGTTGGCATGTCTATCATGGATCATTAAAGAGCTTTTACCTTTTAAGTAACCCATAAAGTAAGACACTGACATTTTTGGTGGTATTTTAACCAGCATATGGATGTGGTCAGTCATGGCATGAGCCTCAATAATTTCTAATCTTTCATCTCACATAAACGTCTTAAGATCACCCCGATGTCTCTTCTTAACTCGCCATAAATTTCTTTCCTTCTGTACTTGGGTATAAAGACTATGTGATACTTACAATTCTTCGGGTGTGTGATAAACTATTGTCAACCGACATGAGTAGATCTCTTTTCTATATATAGAGTCGGTTTGACAGCCAACTCTATTATATCGAAAAGAGATTTTTCTGTTACAACTCTACAAGTTGAATTCTCACACAGGCAGAGCCTGTGGTTTAAAAAACATTAATTAAAAGCCAACATAACCCCACTAATCTTCATTCGTATATTACGATTAGTTTATGATGCATATGACCACTAATAATAATATGAATACTATTTCCGCGTTAGTTATGCTGAAAATGTGAAAATGGTATATTGTGATAATCATGCTGTTGTAAAATAAAAGAAATTGAAACATTATTCAGTTTAGCTTTTATATTTCTAATTACGTTTGTGATTATGATTACATTTAGGACTAATCAGGAAAGGATGGATAATCCATAACATAATAAATCTAGTCTTTCTATAAGTGTTTACAATACTGGACAAGTAAAAAAATACAAAGTTTTTAGTTAAGGTATTTTTTGTATTATTAAAGCATTGCCTTAATTCTGACATTATGATAGGTTATGCTTTAAGAGAATATGGTATTGGATACAAATTTATGGGAGGGAGAGAAATAAGTGAAAAAATTAAATACACCAACTATCGAAACAGATCGTTTAAAATTAAGAAAGTTCTCCGATGATGATTTATACGATATGTTTGAAATTTATCACGATGAAGAAGTCAATAAATTTCTTCCGTGGTTCCCATTTCAGTCCATTGAAGAAACAAAGGAATATCTTTATAACACTATCTATAAGGAATATGATCAAAAGATAGCATATCACTATGCAATCGAAGAAAAAGCAAATCATAAAGTTATTGGTTATATCGGTATTTCTAAAATCGATGAAGAAAAAGGTAGCGCTGAATTAGGCTATGGTCTTTTAAAAAGTTACTGGGGCAAAGGAATTGCGACAGAAGCCAGTAAGGCTCTACTAAAACGCTTGAAACAAGATGGTTTCAAGTCCATTTTTGCTACCAATGATGTAAATAATATTGGAAGTGGTAGGGTTCTAGAAAAATCGGGTATGACCTACCAATATTCCTATGATGAACGTTGGCAACCCAAGAATAATACAGTCACTTTTAAACTTCATCGGATTGATTTTTAGTAAATCAAAGTTACAAATAAGGTTCTTTTCTCTTAAGAGGGTAGGTTTAGACGAGAAAGGTGGATGGAGGCTTTAAAAGGCAGAATGAGTACATATAAACTATTAAATTTAATCGGTCTAGTATCAATAGTGTCAGTACTATTATATTTTATGGCTTATGCTCACGAATATAGTAAAGACAAAGTTATTACAGGACTTATTTTTTACTTTGTTGCAGCTTTATTATATTTTCTGTTTGGATATCTTTACCACAAAAGCAAAACAGGACAAACAATTGTATTATGTGGGTTGGCTATAATCACTATATTTCTACTTTTTATTCTCAAGTGAAAAAGAAGCTTTCCATATATCTAATACTATAACTAGAATTTGAGTAAAAAAGTAAAGACTGTGCTAAGTAAATAAGATAACCTTTGCTTGTTTACCGAGCTTATATCTAATGGAATAATTTCTCTGAATTTAATGTATATAGTCAAGATGAAACTGGGACTACCGATTCACCAAATCCAGAAGAACCAAAATTATTGTTGCTACAATTACCAAGGTTATGATTGGCTTTTTCTTAAACAATACACCCCTTAACTTACTTATCGATTGGTATTTAAAAATAGTAAATGACCCCCATAAGAATGCCTAGGTCATTCCATTTTGGGACTGTTTTTCCTATCTCTGTTTTAGAGGTCGCTCACCCTCCCTCTATAAATTAAAATTATCTCAGAATTACTCCGTTTTTCTCCCGTTTACTTTATATCATTCAAA
>NZ_BAAACY010000103.1:0-21730 GCF_039521925.1 Virgibacillus salarius
CATTGCCAATATACATCAAACATTTCAAAATAACTACTTGGCTTAACGCAGTCATTGCACTGATTTTATATTTTCTTAACTTATTAAAAAAACAGCCCTTAAAGGACTGTTATGTAAGTGAAGTCGATATATTAGGCTCTAGAAACATACTTTCCATCAGACGTATTAATTATCAGGACATCACCCTGGTTTATGAAAAATGGCACTTGAACAATATGTCCAGTTTCGAGTGTGGCTGGCTTCGATCCGCCACTTGCAGTGTCACCTTTAATTCCTGGTTCTGTTTCCGTAACCTCTAATTCTACGTTGTTAGGAAGTTCTACTCCTAGGATTTCGCCTTCATAGGTAATGACAGATACTTCCATGTTCTCTTTCATAAATTTTAATTCATATTCAATTTGACTTGACGAGAGCTCGATTTGTTCATACGTATTTGTATCCATGAAGGCATGAGAATCTCCAGAAGCATATAAATACTGCATTTTTTTCGTTTCTATGTGTGCTTTCCCTACTTTTTCACCGGCACGAAAAGTCTTCTCTTGAATGCTTCCATTACGTAAATTACGTAGTTTAGAACGAACAAAAGCTGCCCCCTTCCCTGGCTTTACATGTTGGAATTCGATCACCTGCCAAATCCCATTATCCACCTCAATAGTCAAACCTGTCTTAAAATCATTAACTGAAATCATCTAGTATTCCTCCCGTTACAACTGAATTAATTCTTTTGCTGCAAATGTTAATCTTTCATTTCCTGTTTCTGTAACCACAATGTCATCCTCGATTCTACATCCACCAACTGAAGGTACATATATTCCCGGTTCTACTGTTACTACCATTCCAGGCTCCAATTTCTTTTCTGACTTAAAAGAAAGTCCTGGACCTTCATGTACCTCAAGTCCTAATCCATGACCAGTTGAATGTCCAAAGTACTTACCATAACCTTGTTCTGTAATATAATCTCTAGTAGCAGCATCTGCTTCGATTCCCGTAATACCTGGCTTTATGCTAGTAACCCCTCTAAGTTGTGCTTCTAACACAATCTGATAAATAGATGCAAGTTGTTCATTAATTTCTCCAACAGCAACCGTTCTTGTAATGTCTGAGCAATAGCCTTGATATAATGCTCCATAATCTAATGTAACAAGTTCACCTGATTGTATCTCCTTGTTTGAAGCTACACCATGAGGTAATGCAGAACGTTCTCCAGAAGCAACAATAATGTCAAAGCTGGATGACGTAGCACCCTGCTTACGCATAAAAAATTCTAATTCATTAGAGATATCAATTTCTTTAACACCTGGCTTAATATAAGATTGAATATGTTCGAATGCATCATCAGCGATCTTTGCAGCTTTTTTCATGATTTCTAACTCATCACTTGTCTTAATTAGTCGCAGCTCTTCTATGATACCACTGACTGGAACTAATTCAACATCTAACGTATTTTTATATTGTTCATATTGGCTAAACGTCACATGATCCTTTTCGAAACCAAGTCGTTTAATTCCCATTTCTTTTAACTGATCATTAATCTCTAAATCAATACCCTGCTTATGTTCAACTACTTTAAATGCTTTTGCTTGTGTACTGGCTTGTTCTGTGTATCGAAAATCTGTTATAAATCGTGCATCATTGCTACTAATTAAAGCTACTCCAGCCGTACCTGTAAAACCAGAAATGTAACGTCTATTTATCGCACTCGTAATTAAAATTCCATCTACTTGATTTGATTCAAAAGCAGCCCTAAATTTAGTTAGTTTCTCCATAAACTCATCCCTTTCTATTTATTATCTATAGCATATATGGATGTATTCAGTTTATCATAAAGCGCTTCTTTTGAATAACACAATGGGTATTATGAGTTCTTATTATCATCAGCCCTGTGAAAATCGTGATAATCATAGGAAATGGAATATCCAATAAACGTACCATATAAAATAAAAACACATATTGTTGTTACGATGGTATTCATATTCAAATCAGCTACCTTTGGAACTGTTGAGAAGATTGGATTCATGATATAGTAGATCAATACCCATAATAAAAAACCGTAAGCCACACCTACCCAAATGGAATTAATCTTCTTGAATAACCCAAAATAAATAAGTGCCGTTAATAAGGATAGAAGGCCAATTAAAAAGATTGTTACAACATTACCAAGCCATGTATCGATCCACTCCGCATGAAACCAAGAGCTTAATACAAATGATTTCGGAGCTACTTCGGAAAAATTAAAATAATAAAGAACTGTTCCGAATGTACTCCATAACAATCCACCAATAAATCCTGTAAGTAGTGACCTTGATAAAATTGTCATTGGCGTTTCCTGTTTATTCTGTTCAAGTTGTTGATTTTGCTCACTCATAATACCACCTCCATTCCATATTATGACCAATTGCTTGTAAACCAATCCTATAAACCATCGCTTTACTTAATAATTTCCAATTTTAATCTAGTTAACCAAGCTTAATTCCAGTAAAATAAAAAGAAAAGCTTAGAATAATTTACATGAATCCGGAAAGAATTTATAGTAAGTTAGCATTTCAAAGTTAGTAACCATGTAATTCTTTGAAAAATGTATGTAAAAAATGATATACCATGATGAGAAAGTGGTATAGAGTTTATACAAGTCAATTATTGGAATAATGAAGGAGGACACACACAATGAAACGTACAAGATTATCCATCCCTGTTTACATCATTATAGGTCTAGCAGCTATTGGTCTAATATCACAGTTGTTTACAAATACGACAAACTTTTTTAGTAATCTTTTTATTTCACTGGGTATAGGTCTTGCTATATTTGCTGTTTTTTATTTTGTTTTTCTTAGAAAGAGAGCAACATCTAACGAAATGAAAAAATATAAACAAGCTGTAAAACAATCCAAAGCAAAATATGACCATACACAACCAAGAAAAAATCCTGTTTCTGCTGGGAAAACACAGCAATCTATTCAACCACGAAAGAAACGCAATAAACGCGCAACTCATCTACGTGTGATTGAAGGTAATAAAGCCAAACGAAAAGACCGCGCTTCTTTTTAATTCAAAGCGCGGTCTTAGTATGTAACTGTGTTGCAAACTTATTATCTTGGCCAATGTTCTAAAAATTTCTTAGCACTACGATATCCTGTATCAATCAATTGTTCTTTTGTTTCTTCACGAATATCAAAATTTATACTACCAACATTCTTGATGGGAATAAAAATAATATTGTTTTTTTGTGACTTTGAAATATATCGTGAATCATGAGCTTCTTTCATTGTTACAAACAATGCATGGAACATATCTAATGCATTATTTATCTTCCTAGGCGCTATATTATTTAGCGTAGATTCACTCAATTTCATTCCTAAAATTGGTCTACTTATCTTCTTATCTCTATCCTCAAATACCCATAGAGGGAAATTACTTAGTAGTCCTCCATCGATTATGATACTCTTCTTATTTTTACTACTCGATAATTTCTTAGGTATAAAGAAATAAGGAAATCCAGCGCTCATTCTCACTGCTTTAGCAACTGGGAACGTTTCAGGATTAATGTCGTAAATCCTTTCTAAATCATCCGGAATAACGACCAGCCTTCCTAAAGATATATCACTTACCACAACTTTTAAGTAACTCGAATTTATATCTTTAAATGTGTAAATGTCTTTTCGTGCTAGTTTATCATATACCCAACGTTCAAGCTTATTCCCTTTATTAATTCCTAATTGAAAATATAAAAAAGCCCATTTCGTAAATGGCAAAACCTTTGTAAGAGCTGGAGGGTCAATAAGCTTCTGCAAATCCAACTCATCTAACATGTTTTGAATATCAGAAGCGGTATATTCTGCAGCAAGTAATGATGCTACAATTGCTCCTGCAGAAGTCCCTGCAACACGTTCAAGTATCAGCCCATGTTCTTCTACACGCTTTAACGCGCCAACAAATGCATATGCTTTTACACCTCCGCCAGAAAAAACACCATCTATTTTCATATGTTGTCTCCTCTAATCCGTTTTCAAAACCTTGTGATTGTTTTAGATGCAATAACATTAATACCATTATTTAAGCTAGTAAAACACACTTTATATATCTTTAAGCACAAAGAAAACAAATTAGAACTGATAAATGAAAGACTTTATAAAAATGAGTCCAAGATGAAATCAAAATAGTTAACCCAAAAGTGAAAGTTCAATTAGTGGGGTTTTATTTATCCCCCATTGATGTCAGTACCACAAAGGTATGACACCAAGGGCTTTGAACCAATCGGACATGTATTGATAGTCGAACCCCCGTTCACTTATCCATATTGATTTCACTTTATTCTTGAAGTGCGGGTCTTACCAGTTATATGTGGGATAATTGTTGATACGCAGCGTAGTCAAAATATGTAGACTCCTTGAAAAAGAAAGAGGCTTTTCTGCGAACGATGAATCGCTTCCGAACTCTTCCTTATCTTGCTGCAAAAGTACGAGCTGAAGATCCCGCAGGAAAGTGATCATTGCTTTCCAAGGAAGTGTAGTATTTTGGTGAAGAGATGGGAAAACCTGTTTGAAGTAAACAAATAGAGGGCTGGGATAAAACACAACTTCTTTACTCAAAATACGAATAATCATGTTATCAACAGGAGTATCATCGCCGCACCGTGAAAATATACGCGCTTTCCTCGGGCACGACCTCAGCTAACTTGGTAAAGAAAAACACGTTACCAAGTGGATCTTCGAACTCGTGCTGTTCCCACCTGAGTCTCGTTTATTTCAGGTACTAAATGAATGATTCCAATCAAAAAAACGAATGATAATTAATTTCTGATATGGTCCCCTTAAGGTAGACAGATTAAAAAATAAAAATCTGCTTCTACATTAGGGGGGTTTTTATGACTCACAAATCATATTCAGTAGAATGGAAATATGAAGTATTGATGGCTTTTAAGAATGGTTTAACACATAGCCAGTTATCCGCAAAATATCAAGTTAATATGTCTACAGTTTATAGGTGGGTAGAGAATTTTGAAAAAGATGGGATCCTTGGTTTAAAGTACTCAAAAACGTTTAGACGTTATCCTAATGAAATAAAGGCAGCTGCAGTTAAGGATTATATTTCAGGAACGTATTCTATGCGCGATATCTTAAGAAAGTATCATATCTCCAGTAAATCCGTGCTTTCGGATTGGATAAAGAAGTATAATGGTCATAGAGAGTTAAAGGATGCAAGAAAAGGGAGAGTAAACGCTATGACTAAAGGAAGAAAAACAACGTGGAAAGAACGAATAGAAATCGTACAAGCTGCGTTAGGGAATGATAAGAATTATCAACAAACAGCACAGTATCACGTATCATATCAACAAGTATATCAATAGGTGCGAAAATATGAAGCTGATGGCTGGGATGCATTAAAAGATGGTCGAGGTCGCTCCAAAGGGGTAGAAGAATTAACAGCTGAAGAAAAGCTGAAGCTAGAGATGCGTCGAATTGAAAAAGAGAATGAACGTTTACGTGCGGAGAATTTGTTTTTAAAAAAGTTAGAGGAGATCGAAAGGAGGAGAAATTAAGTACCGTACGATTTGAAGACAGGTATGTTGCCATTCAGAAAGTAAATGAAAAAGAAAACCTACGTATTCGATTACTTTGTGATATTGCAGCTGTTCATCGGTCAGCTTACTATAAGTGGCTGAAACGAAAGCCTTCAGCACAGGAACTCCAGAATAAAGCGATTATGCAAGAGATGGTAGACCTTCAATCACAAACGTATTTATAGATTGATGAAAATAGCCGGTATACAATCTGTCATTCGAAGAAAGAAAAAATGGCATAAACGCACACTCCCTCAACATATCTCTGAGAATATATTGAACCGTGAATTCACGGCGAATAACCCCAATGAAAAATGGGTAACAGATGTAACAGAATTTAAATATGGTAACGCAAAGAAAGCTTATTTAAGCGCTAATCTCAATTTATATGACGGTTCTATCGTTAGTTACGTTTTAGGGAATTCCAATAACAATCAACTTGTATTTAAAACGCTTGATCAAGCTATCGAGCTTCTAGATGGAGATCGCCCGCTTATTCATAGTGATCGGGGTATCCGTATACATCTAAAATGTTTAAGCAAAAGATAGATGCCGCAAACATGAAGCAAAGTATGTCACGAGTCGGACGATGTATTGATAATGGACCGATGGAATCTTTTTGGGGAACACTGAAAAGCGAGAAGTATTATTTAAATAAATATGAGTCCTTTGAAGAATTATCTGCATCCATAGAGAACTATATACATTTCTATAATTATGATAGATATAAAAACGATTAAACGGCCTTAGCCCTATCGAATTTAGAGCTAAAACCGCTTAAGTCAGTTTTATTATTTCCACTGTCTACTTGACAGGGGGCACTTCATTTTATTGTTTCTTCATTCTTTTGTCTCAGACTCATGATCTATAAATCAAATACTTTTGTCTCAGTCTTTGCTGTTCTGAGCTATTGTTCCTCTGCTTCTCGATGCATTTTTTTAAGTTCTTCCACTCTTGCTCCATCGTGCTTAAAATAATTAACCACATCGCCAATTCGGTCAATCGAATTCCAGCTTAAATGATGTTCTATACCTTCAACATCATCGTATATATTATCGTGTTCTACACCAATAATTTCTAGAAACTCTTCCAATAATTCATGACGAAAGACGAGTCGTTCTCCAACTTTTTTTCCCTTTGGAGTTAAAATAAAACCTCTATATTTTTCATAGTTTAAGTATTCGTCTTTATCTAATTTTTGTACCATTTTTGTGACGGAAGAAGGATGAACTTCAAGTGCTTCTGCAATGTCCGATACCCTTGCATATCCTTTTGATTCCATTAAGTTATAAATTTGTTCAATATAATCTTCCATACTAGGAGTAGGCATTAATTTTCCTCACTTCCAAGAATAATTTTTAGTCTAGTGCAAAACTGTTTCTATATATAGGATACAGGAAATAAGAAAGT
This sequence comes from Virgibacillus salarius, assembly GCF_039521925.1. Taxonomy (NCBI): domain Bacteria; kingdom Bacillati; phylum Bacillota; class Bacilli; order Caryophanales; family Bacillaceae; genus Virgibacillus; species Virgibacillus salarius. Next base: position 6,968 of record NZ_BAAACY010000103.1, read on the forward strand.
TAAACAAGCGTTATCATGAATTTTTCCATAAAATTCCTAACAGTAAGCTTTTCTATTTTTTTCTTCGTCATTTAGGCAATTTACAAAGAATAACTTTTGAAAAATATTGGTATACAAACTATAATAGAGGATGTATAAAGGGAAACTTCAATCAGTGGGAGGCTTGTTTATTCCCCCACTGATTGTTAGTTGATCTAATCGGACATTTACTGGCAGTCGATCCCTCACTGACCAATAACAGTTTCACTTTATTGCTTGAAATGAGGGCTTATTGCCAGTTATATGTGGGATAAATGTGATAGACGGGGGAAAAAGAATGGAATTATTAGTAATATTCATCGTTGTTCTTATCGCATTCGGTGTATTTCGTTTCTTTAGACAGCGAATGTACTTAAAAACATTAACCGAAGAACAATTCCGTGAAGGTTACCGCAAAGCGCAACTTATAGATGTACGCGAACCACAAGAATTTAAACGTGGTCATATTCTTGGTGCTAGAAATATACCAGTCACACAAATGCGCCAGCGCTTAATTGAAATGCGAAAAGATAAACCAGTATATCTTTATTGTCAGAGTGGATCACGCGCAGCCAGAGCGGCACAGCTTTTGCATAAAAAAGGCTACGAAGATATTAATGTTTTAAAAGGTGGCTTTAAAAAATGGACTGGTAAAATAAAGTAATTACTGATCCAAACGATTATGAAGATACATAAAACCAGCCTTTGTTCCAAAAGGCTGGTTTTATGTTAAACATATTTATTCGTTGTACACGTACAGTACTTATTTCTATAACATTACTCTGAATTAGCTTCATATCTTAAAATCGGTTTGCGCGCAGCAGTAGTTTCATCCATACGCTTGACAATTGTCTGATGTGGAGCATCTTGAACCAATTCTGGTTCATTCCTTGCTTCATCAGCTATCGTTAGCATTGTATCAATAAATCCATCCAATGTTTCTTTTGATTCCGTTTCTGTTGGCTCTACCATTAATGCCTCTTCTACATTTAATGGAAAATAAATGGTAGGCGGATGATAACCATAATCCAACAATCGCTTAGCAATATCTAAGGTGCGGACACCCAATTTTTTCTGATGCTTTCCTGATAGAACAAATTCATGCTTACAATGTTGTTTAAATGGAAGGTCGTATTCTTTTTCTAATTTTCGCATCATATAATTTGCATTAAGGACAGCGTATTCACTTGCTTTCTTCAGCCCCTCTGCTCCCATTGTTCGAATATACGTATAAGCTCTTAAGTTAATCCCAAAATTACCATAATAAGGCTTGACTCTACCAATTGATTGCGGACGATCATAATCAAAAACAAATTGATCTTCTTTTTTAATTAGTAATGGCTTTGGCAAGAAAGGTTGTAATTCGGCTGAGACACCAACCGGTCCTGAACCTGGTCCACCACCACCATGAGGTCCTGTAAAGGTTTTATGAAGATTTAAATGGACTGCGTCAAATCCCATGTCACCAGGACGAGCGTAACCCATAATTGCATTAAGGTTTGCTCCATCATAATAGAGCTTCCCTCCAGCATCATGAACGATTTTAGCCATCTCCACAATTTCTGTCTCAAATAGTCCTAATGTATTCGGATTTGTTAACATGAGAGCCGCAGTATCTTCTCCTACAACCCGTTTTAAATCTTCTAAGTCTACTAGCCCTTTTTCATTCGATTTAACCGTTACAGCTTCAAAACCTGCAACTGTAGCTGATGCTGGGTTAGTACCGTGTGCAGAATCTGGTACAATGACTTTAGTACGCTCGGTATCCCCATTTGCCTCATGAAATGCACGGATCATCATTAAAGCAGTCCACTCTCCATGTGCTCCAGCTGCTGATTGTAAGGAGACTTCATGCATTCCAGTAATTTCTCGTAAGGCACTCTGTAGATCATACATCATCTCCATTGCACCCTGAACACTTTTTTCTGGCTGATCAGGATGTATATGACTGAATCCATCCATTCTGGCCACATCTTCATTTATTTTTGGATTATATTTCATTGTACAAGATCCTAGAGGATAAAATCCTGAATCAACACCATAATTACGATTGGATAGCCCCGTGTAATGTCTCATTATATCTAATTCACTTACCTCCGGTAATTCCGGAGCTTCTGTACGGATGTATTTATTACCTAACTCTGCATTCAAATCAACATCTGGCACATCCAATTCTGGTAGACTGTAGCTCGTTCTGCCTAGTTTACTACGTTCAAATATAAGTGGAAAATCCTGATTAGCCATTGATATCCCTCAATTCTTTTGCAAACTGGTCAATCTCTTCTTTCGTACGTATTTCTGTAACAGCTACTAGCATATATCCTGTTAATCCAGGATAATCTTTTTCAAGATCATAACCACCAATAAATCCTTTTTCCAAGAGGCGATCATTTATACTAGCTGCTGGCTTATTTAATTTTACTACGAATTCATTGAAAAACGCACCCTCATAGGCAACAGTGACTCCTGCTTGCTGCAGTACTTGTTTGGCGTAACGAGCTTTTTTCATATTAATAGCCGCCATTTTACGTAACCCATGCTTGCCAATGGAACTCATTGCCACTGAGCTAGCTAATGCATTTAGTGCTTGATTGGAGCAAATATTAGAAGTAGCCTTGTCTCTGCGAATATGTTGCTCTCTTGCCTGTAGGGTAAGGACAAACCCTCTAACGCCGTCTTCATCTGTTGTTTGACCAACTAATCGACCAGGTACTTTTCGCATTAATTTTTTGGTAGTAGCAAAATAACCACAATGAGGTCCGCCAAATTGTGCAGGTATACCAAACACCTGTGTATCTCCTACAACAATGTCAGCACCAAACGCTGCGGGAGGAGTCAAGTAGCCTAAAGCAAGCGGATTACTTGAAACGATAAACATTGTCTTCTTTTTCGATTCTAACAATGTTTGAATTTCCTCCATTGGCTCAAGTTGCCCAAGGAAATTAGGGTATTGCACAACAATACTTGCTGTCTCGTCATCTATCGCATCGCTTAATTGATTGACATCCGTTTTCCCATCCTGTAAGTCAATTTCTACAATTTCTAATCCGGGACCCTTAGCATATGTTTCGATAACCGCGCGACTTTGTGGATGAACAGCTTTAGACACAAGGATTTTTTTTCTTTTCGTTTGTGCAGCACTTAGATTAACAGCTTCGGCTAAAGAAGTACCCCCATCATACATAGAAGAGTTAGCTACAGGCATTCCTGTAAGTTCAGAAATCATCGTTTGGAATTCAAAAATTGCTTGTAGCTCACCCTGTGATATTTCTGGCTGATAAGGAGTGTAAGCGGTATAGAACTCTGATCTTGAGATCACATGATCAACGACGGAAGGAATAAAATGATCATAGACACCAGCTCCTAGAAACGAACGGTTTTGTTTTAAATTGGCGTTTTTAGCTGCCATATCTGTAAGTTCTTTTTTAAGCTTATATTCATTCGCAGGCTTCTTTAAGTTTAATTCGTTATTGAAGCGAACATTCTCTGGTATATCAGAAAAAAGTTCTTCCGTACTATCAATTCCAATGGTATTTAACATTTCTTGCTTATCTCCATCTGTCATAGGCAAATAACGAAATTCCATCTTGTTTCCCCCTATTTTTCTCTTTTATAAAATGGCGTTTTTACAACCTTCGCCAACAATTTTCTTTTTCTTACCTGTACGGTTAATTCCACACCCTCATTTGCTAGTTCTGTTCGAATAAGTGCTAGACCGATATTTTTTTGCAGTGTAGGAGCTTGTGTTCCAGAAGTGACAAATCCTGCATAGTCATCATTATGATAAATTTCATAGCCTGTTCGTGGAATTCCCTTATCCACCATCTCAATACCTACTAGCTTTCGCTCTACTCCATTTTCAACTTGGTACCGCAAAGCTTGTTTTCCAATAAAATCTGCTTGCTTATTTACCTTTACCGCAAAAGAAAGACCCGCTTCTATTGGACTAATTTCTTTTGAAATTTCTTGTCCATATAAAGGTAGATTAGCTTCAAAGCGTAACGTATCTCTTGCACCTAGCCCAATTGGTTCAAGTCCTTTATTTTTACCAGCTTGAAGAATCAGCTCCCACAGTGCAATACCACTTTTAGCAGAGATATAAATTTCAAATCCATCTTCGCCGGTATAACCTGTACGTGAGACGAGCGCAGTATCATTTAATTGCCCTAGCTGAACAGCTTGTTGAAATCGGAAAAAACGAATATCGGATAGATCCGTTTCCGTTACCGTTTGCAGAATTTCTTCAGCATATGGTCCTTGTAATGCTAGTTGAACAATCTCATTGGAAACATTTTCAATCGTTATTTCGGAATCACTAAATGTATTATGACTTACTAACCATTGGTAATCTTTATCTGTATTTGCAGCGTTTACAACAAGTAAATAATCATCCTCATCAAGCATATAAATAAGGAAATCATCCACAGTTCCGCCATCCTCATAACACATAAGGGTATATTGAGCTCGATTAGGTGTTAATTTGCCAACATCGTTTGTAACCATTTTCTGTAGAAAATCTAAGCTTTTTGGACCTTTTACCGTAATCTCTCCCATATGGGAAACGTCAAATAATCCAGCCTTTGTTCTTGTAGCTTCATGCTCATGCTTAATACCTGTAAATTGTACCGGTAAATCCCATCCACCAAAATCAATTGTCTTCGCACCATATTTCTCATATGCCGAAAACAACGGTGTTCGTTTTAACTCACTCATTCCCTCCACTCCCTTAGCAATCATAATAGTCTGTAATTTCAAATTTCAAAAAAATAGAGATTTCATTGTATTACAATGAAATCTCTGTCCTTCTACCAGAAAGTTGCATACGAATTCGTAGAATAGTTCGTACTTGCTTCGTGGGTGGTTTACACAGGTATACTGGTAAACACTCTCCAGAGTTGCGTCCTACAAGAGTCTTTTTGCCTGAGAGATTCGCTTCGGCTTGCTCCTTCGGCGTTACATAGAAGAAATAACCTTTCCCCTCTTTGTAAGCTCTCCCCTTGTATTCATTCGCTTTTATGAAAAAATGTAGAGTTGGTTATACTATGTAACAATACCAATGAAAAATCTATTTTACTGTGAATTATTATATCACATATTAAAAAAGATAAAATAGCTATTCTAAATAATCTTAGTAAAAAGGAAGTATATGATGAAATCCATTCACATAGAGAAAGATTCAACATTTATTAATGAACTTGAAAATCGGTTAGAAATGAATGAACCTATTTCCTCATGGGAGCTTTTCTCCATGGCTTTTCACGCAGAGAAAACGACAATGACCCCAAGCTTTAAAGGATTACGTGCACTGGAGTTTTTGCCACATGTAGATTTTTTAAACCATCAAATAAGCTCTGCAGAACAAGTAATTGAACAAATGAATGGCCGTGCAATTTTAGCTGATGAAGTGGGATTAGGTAAAACAATTGAAGCAGGCCTTATTTTAAAAGAGTACATGATACGTGGACTAGTTAACAAAGCATTAATTCTTGTCCCCGCTTCATTAGTGAACCAATGGGAAAAGGAATTAAATGAAAAGTTCTACATACCAGCAGTTGCTTATCGTAAGAATATGAGCTGGGAACAAGGGAACATTATCATTTCTTCTATGGATACTGCAAAAAGGTCTCCACATCGGGATACTATATTAAATTTAGACTATGATTTTGTTCTGGTAGATGAAGCGCATAAATTAAAGAACCATAAAACTAAGAATTTTGCCTTCGTACGTTCTTTGAAGAAAAAATATTGTCTATTACTTACTGCCACACCTGTACAAAATCAACTTGTAGAAATATTTAACCTTGTCTCCATTTTAAAACCGGGTCATTTAGGTAATTACGATACGTTCTTAAAGAGCTATGGTAAAGATCGCAAAAATATGAAACAGGACATGTATTTAAAGCAGCTTGTTCAAAAAGTAATGGTTAGAAACACGCGTAAGGACACTGGATTAAATCAAATCAAACGAAATATCGAAACGATTTGGACCGAATTCTCAAAAGAGGAAAAAGAGGTGTATGAAAGTCTGGAAGATAGTTCGGTATACCTCCCTTCCTTTTCAAAAATTACGTTCCTTCGAGAATTCTGTTCTTCAAGGGAGGCCTGTTATTTATCCTTAAAGAAAATGCTAGCGGAACAACCTGACCTAGAAGGTTTTCAACGGATAACAGAGGCAATTGAACAACTACCAAACCATAAGAAGGCCGAAAAAGCTGTTGAACTTATAAAGGAAATCGGCAATGAAAAAATAATTATCTTTACCGAGTACCGAGCAACTCAACTTTATTTACAATGGTATTTACAACAGAATGGTATTTCCTCTGTACCTTTTAGAGGAGGATTTAAACGTGGGAAAAAAGATTGGATGCGACAACTTTTTCGGGACCATGCACAAGTATTAATTGCTACGGAAGCAGGAGGAGAAGGAATTAACCTACAATTTTGTAACTATATGATAAATTACGACCTACCATGGAACCCAATGCGACTAGAGCAACGTATTGGCCGAATTCATAGATATGGTCAGAATAAAGATGTGCATATTTATAATTTTGCACTTAAGGATACGGTTGAAGAGCATATTATGAAACTTTTATATGAAAAAATAAATCTTTTTGAGCAAGTAATTGGACACTTAGATGATATTTTGGCTGAACTGGCTATACCTGACATTGAGCATGAATTACAGGAAATTTATTCTGAGTCAACAACAACTGGAGAGGCTAAGGTTAAGCTAAATAATCTTTCAGCAATAATCCAGCAAACCCATGATACTAACTATGAGGGGGAACAATATTATGGCAATACCTGACTTAAATAACTTCTTAAAATCTTTTTTCACTGCCCATCATTGCTCACTACTCCTCGATCAGGATGGTGTTCTAACCATACAACTAACAGAAGAAATGGACCGAGCTTTGATGAATCGACCGTTCTATTGGCATTACATGAAGAAAATGGGACACTCTGGTGAACCAATGCAATTAACGTTAATAACGAATCCAAATAAACGTGACGATGAAGGAGAATGGATTCATTTTGGTAGTCCAAGATTGCAACAAATCATTGGTTATTTACAACAGCAAGAGAAATATACCAAATTATTCCAAAAAGTTAATCCAACGGTAAATACAGCTCTTTACCCTTGGTTAGTAACAAACATTAAAGTAAGTTATAGAGGAAAGTATAAAAGAGATGAGCTTTTCTCCATTGGATTAAACCTAATTAATGGAACGATGAAGTCGGATATGATGAAGATATTAGATTCAATCCCATTGCATACAACTATTTCTGATTTTTGTTATACGCTATCACCACTTGTTAAATTAAAGAGTGGATATCGAAGAATAGAAGCAGTTGTTGATCAGTATATAGAGAATCAAAACCATGAGTGGGCTTCCGAAGCTTTGGAGGAGTTGCAAACAGAAATAGAATTACTAAAATATTTTTATACATCCGATAACGATAATGAGCAAATGGAAAAAGAAATAAAGGAAATTAATGAAAGGTATCAGCCAAGAATCACATATCAGGTTATAAATGGAGGTCTATTTTATTTAACTTCTGAAATAGTGTAAGCAGGCTCAGGTTACGCCTGCTTATTTCTTTTCTTTACCATAATTCGAAGAGCAAATGGAATGACGCCTAACCAACGGTTTCCATATATAGGGTCATAACTTTGCGGTTTCATTTTTCGTTTCTTTCTCTCCGTAGCGGGCGTATCCATATACGTCACTACTTGTTCTGTTACAAATTTAACATAATCTTTCGTTGACATATAACCTTCCCTTCATAGATGTAGGTACTTTTAGTTTTTCCAATCCATTTATCAATATTCTTAGAAAAATAAAAAACAGTAAAAAAAAAGAAGGATATACGAGATAATTGTCGAATCAATTACTTAACTGTGAATTCAAGAGGAGGTGAGAAAGTTTGTGAACCCTGCTGTAGCGCTATCAGAACAAATACTTCATCATGCGATTATCATGGAAGCATCTGATATTCATTTTTCTCCATCAGCTGAAAAAGCGACGATTTATTTTCGAATACAAGGTAAACGTCAATTTTTTAAATCCATACCTGCTTCTACCTATCAATTATTGCTTACCTACTTTAAATTTAACTCATCAATGGATATCGGTGAACTTCGGAGACCACAAAATGGCACCATTAAGTTTTATTTAGAATCACTCGTCTATTCCCTACGATTATCTACACTTCCCGTTAAAGGTACCGAAAGTCTAGCAATAAGAATTCTCCCTCAAGAAGAAACCCTTCCAATTGATCAACTATTTCTATTTCCAAAACAATTGAAACACATGATGAGGTGGATTACCAAACGTTCTGGACTAATTCTAATAACAGGTCCGACAGGCAGTGGGAAGACCACTACCCTATATGCCATATTATCCTCCATTCTAAAGGATAAACCTTTCCAAGCCATCACGTTAGAGGACCCTATTGAAAAAGAACTGGAAGATATTTTGCAAGTTCAGCTGAATGAAAAAGCCGGAATTACGTATCAGTCGGGATTTAAAGCAGCGCTTCGTCACGACCCTGACATTATTATGGTTGGTGAAATTCGAGATGCTGGTACGGCACATTTTGCTTTAGAAGCATCGTTGTCTGGTCATTTAGTATTAAGTACTATCCATGCAACCCATGGTCTAGGGACAATTTTTCGATTAAAGGAATTTGGATTAACCACTGCTGATTTAATTCAATCCTTAATTGCAATTGCTTCCATCCAACTTATTCCAATCTCCACTATAAAACACGCAAATCGTCGAGGAGCAATCTTAGAATTACTCGATGGAACCTTATTAGAAAAACACATAAAAGGAAAGGAATTCAATCGTTTAACTGGTTATCAAACCTTTGATCACTTACGAAGGAAGGCTTTAGCTTATGGATACATTTCTGAAACATATTATCAACAAACACAAGAAAACAATGACACCTGATACCCAATTGCGATTTCTTAAAAGGCTTCATCGCTTACGTATAAATGGTTATTCGTTAATTGATGCACTAACAGTAATAGCTTGGGACAACGAACTGGAATGTGCCGCCAAACAAATTAAGCAGGCATTAGAAAATGGTTATTCCATGGAAGAAGCTATGCAACTTGTTTCCTTCCATCCCTCCATAACGAGTTACCTCCTATTTGCACGTTCTAATCAAAATCTAGAGGATAATTTATCTAAATGTATAGATATGTACGAGTATCGATTGCAATACATTCAGAAGTTCCAACAGATCATTCGATATCCACTTATTTTATGTTGTATCTTTATCCCTCTATTGTTTATATTGAAGCAATCCGTACTTCCATCATTTCTCGATTTATATGAATCAAGTCCGGGATCGTCAGCATCAATTGTCCTAGCTATGCTAATCTTAGATTGGTTAGGAATTATTTTCTTTCTGAGTATCATCGCAACCCTCACTTTTTCTATTTTTTGGAAGTTTTATAAACCTCGTATCTCCATTGAAAATCAAATAAAATTATACAATCGACTCCCTCTTTTCCGTACCTATTTAAAACTACAAACATCCTTTCTTTTTGCTAATCAATTCAGTTCATTAATTAAAACTGGTATTTCCTTTAAAGACATTCTAATTCAAATGAATAATCAAGATAAACAACCAATTATTTGCTACTATGCAAATTTAATGAAAGAACAATTAGCTAAAGGTATGCAGTTACCTACTCTATTATCCCAATTTACTTTTCTAGAGAAAAAACTAACCAATATTTTTCAAAAAAATAGCAATACAGAAACATTAGAAAAAGATTTAAGTATATACGCACAAATTCTAATGGAGGAGTTTCAACGGAAGATGCTTCAAATTATTACGTATATTCAACCTATTTTCTTCATCATTGTTGCCAGTTTTATTTTATTTATCTATATCACTTTAATGCTACCTATGTTTCAACTCATCAAATCAATATAAGGAGGATACTTTATGCCATCTGATAATAAAGGTTTTACTTTAATTGAAATGCTAATCGTTTTAATGATTATCTCCGTATTAATCATACTTATTGTTCCAAATCTTAGTGAGAAAAGTAAAGATGTAAATAGCAAAGGTTGTAAAGCTCTTGTAGCTGTAGTTCAAGCACAAGTAGATACTGTTTATGCTGAATCAGGAATATATCCTACAAGCTTAGATGCGATGGTTCCAAAGTATATAAAGGAAGAACAGAAGAGCTGCAGTAATAAAACACCTTTAAACTATAATAGAGAGACTGGAAAAGTCAGTGTCCCGGCTACATGATACGAAAGGCTTTACGCTCACCGAAATGTTGGTTGTACTAAGTATGCTGATGATAATGGTCGGGCTCAGTGTTCCTCCAATCGTATATGCTTTAGAAAAAATGAAGGAAAACGCATTATTTCAAACGTTAGAGTCTGACATAATGACAATTCAACATATGTCTTCTCTAACTACGAATAGAATCCAACTTATTCTTAATGAAAATAAATATTATGCGCTTAGGTCTAACCGTAAAATTATTCCGGACAGAAACCTACCTGAAGGCTGGCATATCGATTATTTCATTAATCCAATTATTGAATTTGATATAAATGGAAGTATTAAAAACCCAAGAACTTTTTATATCTATTCCCCTACAGCCAGATACAAAATTGTTTTCCCTTTTGGTAAAGGAAGGTATCGAATTGAAAAAAATGAACGGATTTACTCTAATTGAAGTAATTATCTCTGCTGCTATTCTTTTTAGTGCAGTATTAACATTGGTTCCTATACTATCTATTATGCAAACGGAAAGAGAGGTCTTAAGTACGCGCAGGTTAATAGCAAATGATTTACATGATAGCTTACAGCTCTTTCTATGGGAAGAGAAGGATAAACAAGAAGTCAACTACACCAAAGTGATAGCTAATAGCCATGTAAAGTATTCATTTCAGGTTTTAAGTAAATACGTGAAGGGATGTGCTCAATGGGAAAATGCCAAAAAAAGGAAAGAGAAGTTTTGTTTATACGGACAGCCAACATAAACAATCTGGGTTTAGTTTTATCACTACACTTATCATGGTTACTATCTTAGTAATAAGTTTGCCTTTTCTAAGTTATTTGTTAAAGAGTATCAGTAATCAATCGGATATCCATGAACTGTCAATTCAACAGTTTTTTCAGCATTTAAGAAATGAAGTGATGCAAGCAACAGATTTTCGAATTGTTGCTAATAAACTGTTGCTCGAGAGTAACGGAGCTACCGTATCTTTTGAGCTATATCAAGAGCTCATTCGTAGACAAGTTAATGGATTGGGACATGAAATATACGTACGTGGTGTTAAAGACTTCTCTTTAGCCCCACTATCTTATGGATTCCAAATAATTATTACATCCACGGAAGGAGATACGTTTGAAAAAGATATTATCTTATACGAATAACGAAAAAGGATTTATGTTACCTATGGTCATGTTTACGATCGCGTTAGTATTAATAGCAACCATTACGAATATCCAGCTTTATCAAAACAATAAACAAATGACTGCTCATCAACTAGAGCAAGTAAAAATGGAATCATTAATTCAAATAACGAGGGAAAAATTAAAGAAAGATCTGCTCAAGGACAAAGACCTAAAAAGGAATTTATATCATCTACCAGAAGGTAACGTTTCAGTAGTAGTCACATTACTTGCAACCGGAAAGTATAAGGTCCTTTTTTCCGCCACAACAGTTACTCCATTCACATTTCATATTTTTGGTTATTTAGACATCACCAATGAATTTCTGAATAAATAAATATGACAAGGGATACCCTATAGAATGTAACATCATGACTAAAATGATATTTTCCTTTTTTCATCAATATTTGTTCATCACATTTCGTTTACAAGATCTAAATACTCGTTTATAATAACAATGATAAGGTTACCAAAAGGAGGGGAAAGCATGGATCGTATGTTTCGTGTGCTTGCTTTTTGGACAGGGATATTTACAGTCATGTTCTACATAGGAGATATGCAAAAAACTGCACTTCTTTTCCTTGTACAAACAGCCTTTTTCCTAGCAGTAAGTTATTTAAAACTATCTGAACGCATGTATATGTATTTATTCGGAGCTTATTGTACTATATTTTTTATTGGTTTTACATGGTATTCAGAATTTATACTCGTACCTGGTTTCGGACATTAAAAAGAAAGAGTCTCTGCTTAGATTTAAGCAGAGACTCTTTCTTTTTAGTTTTATAAATGAAAAAATTTGCCCATGTGGAAAATTATGGGCGTGGTGACCGGCTTCCAGAAAGCTAAGCGATTACAAGAATCACTCTAATCTAAGTCATCATTGGCTTGCAAGAGCAACATGATTCCTTTATCTCCGTTGACTCGTTCCAGTCACTACGTTTCTAATTGGGCGCTTCCGCTTTTGTTCTTTTTTCCAAAGTGTATTGCGATACAGCTCTTAAATATCTTAAATTCAAGTTATTTTTTTGATATTCTATTGACATGTCGTTTTTATCCCTATATAGTATTACTAGTAGCTTAACTTATATCCCTATTTTTAAAGAGCAGAGCACATCCCCCAAAAACCCTTCTTGTAATAAGAAGGGTTTTTTCGTAATTCAGGAAATGAAAAAATTTATCCATGTAGATACTTATGGGCGTGTTTAGTCGCGTCCAGCTCCAGCACCTAGAAACGAAGCGAATTCACAAATCGCCCTCATCTAAGTCATCGTTGGCTCGCAAGCTCACCGTGTTTCCTTTATCTCCGTTAACTCGCTCCAGTCGCTACGTTTCTAATTCGGGCGCTTGCGCTTTTGTTCAAAGATAAGAAAGGATAAAAATTTGGTTATACCCGAGTGTTTCTAATTATCCATTATTACAATAAATCGATTGGTGTTACTCTAATACTTAGATTGAAAAGAAAGGATTATGCTTTTTCTCATGAATAAGACTAGTTTTTGGACCATGCCCTGGGTATACAACCAAAGATTCATCTAATCGATATAATTGATTTATAATACTATCTTCTAATTGCTTCATATCTCCACCAGGAAGGTCTGTTCTCCCTATTCCTTCATTAAATAAAACATCACCACTGACAATAAACTTTGCATTAGAAAAGATAAAAGTTACACTTCCTGGTGAATGTCCAGGCGTATGGATCACATCAAAATGGAAATTACCGATAGCCATCTTTCCTGGATGCAATAATCGATCCGGTCTACTTGTAAGAATTCCCCTTTGCATAAAGTACAATGATCCGTTTGCTTGAGGATCCTCAAGCCAGGAAGCTTCCAGTTTGTGTATGTAAACTTCGACCTTATAATATTTACGTAAGTCATCAACTGCTCCAATATGATCAAAGTGCCCATGTGTTAAGAGAATTGCTAATGGCTCGATATTTTTCTCCGATAAAAAATGAATAATTTTTGCTGATTCTCCACCTGGATCAATGATCAAAGCTTGTTGATTATCATATACAAGATAACAATTCGTACCCAATGGTCCTAAAGACATTCTTTCAATATCCAACAAAATTCCTCCCTAACCTTATAATGAAAATGTTTTCTACGTTTTGCCTCGACAAACGGCATATAATACTATAAAATAAATATTATAACTGGACTAGTTACATAATAATACAAATGAATTTCCTATAGCAACAAATGACAAGTTAGGAAGCAAACAAGGAGGATAAGTCTCATGCATATTGTCTTAGCAGTTTTATTTCTGGCTGTAGCTTTACTTGCGATTGTATCTGTAATTCGTCAATTGAAATACAAAAATATTTTCGCATTAGGATTTTCAGCAATTACAGCTTTAGCATTTGGATTTTTTGCAATCGCAACCATTATTTCAGAAATTAAAGGCTAATGAATACACAATATCTCCTGTTAAAAAGCTGACGAAAGCACAACGTCAGCTTTTTATTTTTGGATTAATCATTTCTCTACTTTCTTTCTATCTAACGGCTTGGATGCTGCCAGCCCTTCATTTTTCCCTAATAACTATCCGCCCGTAAAACGGGCGGTTTTAGTTTCGCCCTATAAGGGCACTTTACCAACGAGACCCCTAAAGGGGCTTCTGAATTGACCGTCAACCGTTTATCTTCCTACCTATTTTTAAATGGATCGACGTATTCACGTTTACTCATGTTGTCTCGTAGTCTATCCTCCGATTCTTGTTCACGAATGTATTTTGCCACAGTTTTTTGATTGAGCCCTACTGTACTGACATAGTAACCTTTAGCCCAAAATGTGCGGTTTCCATGATTGTATTTTAAGTTGGCATGTCTATCATGGATCATTAAAGAGCTTTTACCTTTTAAGTAGCCCATAAAGTAAGACACTGACATTTTTGGTGGTATTTTAACCAGCATATGGATGTGGTCAGTCATGGCATGAGCCTCAATAATTTCTAATCTTTCATCTCACATAAACGTCTTAAGATCACCCCGATGTCTCTTCTTAACTTGCCATAAATTTCTTTCCTTCTGTACTTGGGTATAAAGACTATGTGATACTTACAATTCCATCGGGTGTGTGATAAACTATTGTCACTCGACATGAGTAGATCTCCTTTCTATATATAGAGTCGGTTTGACGGCCAACTCTATTATATAGAAAGGAGATTTTTCTGTTACAACTCTACAAGTTTAATTCTCACACAGGCAGAGCCTGTGGTTTAAAAAACATCAATAAAAAGGGGCTGGGACATAACTAGCCCTTATGAAGTTAAAAAAGATTCCAGTTATCAAAAAATGAT
>NZ_BAAACY010000104.1:0-10167 GCF_039521925.1 Virgibacillus salarius
GCCTGATAATAGCGAAGGCCGGCCACTTCAACTCCTGTGGGAAATGTTTGACCTGAAGATCCACTTTTTTTGAGCGGATTTTGCTAAAAAAAAGTTAGCTGAAGGACAAACCCCACGGAAAGGGAAGTGGGCAGCCGGAGTGGTGTTCAAGCAGTAGCTATTATTCCATAATAGCTACTAGAGGAAGCGTAAATCTGAGCATTTAGTGATAAGGAATGAGCGAATTTTGCTCAGTTTTTCTTAGAAAGGGGGCTCTAGTCTCTTGAGAAAAGGTCAAAAAACAAGACAAATGATCGTTGAGCAATCTAGAAAGCTCTTTGCTGAAAAAGGTTACGATATGACAAAAACGATGCATATTGCTGATCAATGTGGCGTATCGGAAGCGACGATCTATAAGTACTTTAATAGTAAGCTCGATCTTTTAATGGAAACAATTTCGCATGAAAAATTAGAAATACCAGAAAGTAGTAGTTTACATCATAAACGGACAGAGGAGCTTTTGGAATTATATGTACGACAATTAACTCGTGCTGTCTTAACGAATTTTGAACAGTACGCTATCTTGTTCCGTGAAACGCCCTTGCATGAGGAAATATCGAAAAAATACGTGCAATATACATATGAACAAAATGAAGTTAGTAAGGAATTACAAGTACGAATTAACAATGGAGATTTAAGTGGTGTTTGCGATTTTGAATTGCTAAATGTCGGAATCATATCTTCTATTATTGCAATGAGTACACATCATCGGATTCACAAAGGAAAGCAAACATCTTTGTTTGATGAACAAAAGATTGAACAATTCGTAGATTTTATATTGCATGGAGCATTAAGAAGCTAGGGACCTTTCAAGAATTTATCCATGGATGTAGGTTTACATTTAGTAGATTTAAACGTAGAATCTTACTATATATTCACTGAGAAAAGGAAGGGTAGAATGACAAAGTATATTGGATTTGCAGGAACCTATACAAGAGAACAAAGTAAGGGAATCTATTGTTTTGAGCTCGACAGCGAAGCTAAAAAATTACAGGCTGTTCAAGCAGTAGCTTCTGTTGGAAGTCCTACCTATCTAACAATAAGCGAGGATGATCGCTACCTATTTTCAGTTGGACAAGACGGAGAATTAGGTGGAATGCGTGCTTATGCGATAAACGCAGAAACACATACATTAAATCAAATTAATGAACAGTTGCTGGAAGGAAGAGCGCCATGCCATGTAAGTATTCGTGATGGAAAATTGGTGATTGGAAATTATCATAAAGGTGAAGTTGGTCTATATTCGGTTAATAAGGATGGTTCCCTTGAGCTAGGGCAATTTGTAAAACATGAAGGTAATGGTCCCCATGAACGACAAGAAAAATCCCATGTTCATTTTGCTGGCTTTACACCAGATGGAAACTATGTAGTAGTATGTGACCTAGGAACAGATGAACTTGTTACCTATCGTATAGAAGCAGGTGAATTGATACGGCATGATACACTTTCTATAAAACCAGGAAGTGGTCCCCGGCATATCGTTTTTCACCCAAACGAAAAGACTGCTTATTTACTAACAGAGCTAAGCTCAGAAGTCATTGTATTAGCTTATCATGCAGATGATGGAAGCTTTACTGAAAAACAAACAATCAAAGCAAAGCCAGAAGGTTTTACGGATACGAATGATGCAAGTGCAATTTCTATTTCATCGGACGGTAAATTTCTTTATACAGGAAATCGCGGGCATAATAGTATTGCTGTCTTTCAAGTAGAAGGAGAAACAGATTTTCTAACGCTGATTGAATTCACAGCTACTGGAGGCGATTGGCCACGTGACTTTGTTTTGGATCCAACAGAATCCTTTATTGTTGCTTCGAATCAGCATAGTGGCAATTTGGTCTTGTTTGAGCGAAACAAAGTGACGGGTAAGTTAACAAAATTGAATAGCGAAGTTGACGTTCCCGAAGTTGTTTGTGTGAAATTTTTAAATGAACAAAAGTAAAAAATAATTAATGTGTATAGAGCTCATTACTAATTTAGTATTAGTGGTGAGTTTTTTATTGCCTAGAAATTATAAAATACGTTCTTGTGGATTAATATGAGCGCGTGGAGCCGCGTCCAGCTCCAGCGCCTAGAAACGAGGTAACGAAACGAATCACCCTTCGATAAGTCATCATCGGCTCGCAAGCTCACCGTGACTCCTTTATCACCGTTGTCTCGCTCCAGTCGCTATGTTTCTATTCGGGCGCTTGTGCTTTTGTTCAAAGTTAAGAAAGTATAAAATCAGTGCAATGACTGCGTTAAGCCAAGTAGTTATTTTGAAATGTTTGATGTATATTGGCAATGCTCCGACGAATTACTTCGCTTTCCGTGGGCACGGCCTCAACTAACTTTGCAAAGAAGAACACGTTGCAAAGTGGATTTTCGGCTCGCGCTAATCCCGCAGGAGTCTACGTAATTAGTCTCCGCTATGAGAAGGTGCAACAATTCTTGTCATAAGTAATAGGTTGACCTTTTTTTACAATGGGTAAAGTGAAAATCGTTATCCGTGAGTATAAAAAGCAGCTGTGTTACTTCATGCTAGCGTTGTAAAGCCTGATAATAGCGAAGGCCGGCCACTTCAACTCCTGTGGGAAATGTTTGACCTGAAGATCCACTTTTTTGAGCGGGTTTTGCTAAAAAAGTTAGCTGAAGGACAAACCCCACGGAAAGGGAAGTGGGTAGCCGGAGTGGTGGTCCAGCAGTAGCTATTATTCCATAATAGCTACTAGAGGAAGCGCAAACCTGAGCATTTAGTGATAAGGACTGAGCGAATTTTGCTCAGTTTTTCTAATTGATTAGGAAATTATAAGTATGTACCTTATAAAAAAGTTGTTTTTGGCGTTTTGTCCCCCTCGACAAATTTATGGATCAAAATCCAATTTTGCATATTTGGCTGTGATTGATTTGGTCTTATTCAGACAATACGAGTTGATTATAATAAGAATAAGACATACTACTTTTTCGATTGAATGTAGGAGGAAATCATATGAATCAACGTAGTATGGCAGTTTTAAAACAATTGATTCAACAGGATGCTTATATCTCGGTATCTAAGCTTTCGACCATTTTTAATGTATCAAGAAGGTCTATTTACAATGATCTAGAAAAGGTTAATGATTGGTTAAAGGAACATGGGTTTGATGCAATTAAACAAGTTAGATCTGAGGGGATATACCTTGATGATCAAACGAAACAGGAAATAATAAAGAAGTACACGTTGATGGAGGATTCCTATTATGAATATTCTGCAGGTGAACGAAGGGCATGGATATATATTCATATAACTAGTAGTAGCCAAGCGTATTTTATCGAAGATTTAAAAGAGCTTCTACAAGTAAGCCGGAATACCATTCTTGAAGACATCAAGAAATTAAAGCGGGAAATAGGTGAATATGCATTACAACTAAGTTCAGAACGAGGAGAAGGCTATTATATTACTGGAAATGAAAGCGATGTCAGAGATTTGCTGATTCACTATCTTTCCATCGTAACCCCAAATGACGGCTGGTATAGTCTGATGGATGAAATACCACCGTTACAAACATTCTCTATTTTTCGTATGGAGTGGCTGCAAATTCTCCACAAGTATCTAATCGAGTATGAACAGCAATTTAAGATTGAGATCATCGATGATGTTTTAAACAACTTAGTAATATGGTTTCATTTCTTTATGAAGAGAATGGAAAAAGGAGCAGTCATTGAGAATGACCCTATTGAGAAACAAATCATCGCAGCAACAGAGGAATATGTAGGGGCTAAATTATTATGCGAGCAACTATTTAAACGATTGTCAAACCCACAGGCTTTACATGAAGAAGTTTATTATATCACTAAATATTTGCTCAGTGCCAAAGTGAAATATAATTTAGGCCCAGATTTAGCAAATAAAGAAATGCAGTCATTGCTTGACGTGGTAGAGAACATGGTTGCTGATTTTCAATTATATGCAGCGGTTGAGTTTGATGAACCAGATATTATCATTCAGAATCTTTTGCTTCATCTAAAGCCTGCTTATTACCGAATTAAATACGGAATTAAAGTAGAAAATACGCTAGTTGCATCCGTCAAACAGAATTATCCAGAGGTATTCCATATTACAAAAAAGGTAATGCGTCATTTTGAAAATCTCATGAATCAAAAAGTTGATGAGAATGAAATAGCATTTATTGCGATTCACTTTGGCGGTTGGCTTCGTAAAGAGGGAGTAATTCTTGAGCAATCACCTAAGAAATTACTCATTGTTTGTACCAATGGTTTAGGGACTTCAAGACTCCTAGAAAGTCAGCTTGAGGGGTTGTTTTCCAATATTGAGATTCAAGGTGTAACCTCATTAAGAGAATATCAACAAATGGAATTAACGATAGATTTCATCGTGTCTACCATAGCGCTTCCACAACGTGGAGTTCCTGTTTTTGTGGTTAATCCTGTCCTAAATGATGATGATAAAGAACAGTTATTCAAGAAAGTGAATAGTTTGTTTGACAATGGGAATAAGCAGCAAAGATATTCTGCTGAAACTATATTAGATATAGTAAGGCGTTATTCCTCTATTCACAATGAGGATGCGCTTCGTCAGGAATTAAGAAGATATCTCTATGCTCCAGTACACCTTGATAATGAGGGAGGGAAGCAGAGTTTACATGAACTATTACCACCACAACGAATTAAGGTAATGGAACGTGTAGATACATGGGAACAGGCGGTTAGAATAGCTGCAAAACCATTATTATATGAAAAATATATTGAGAATCATTATATTGAAAAAATGATTGAGAATATAAAAAATAGTGGGCCATACGTGGTAATATCCGAACATTTTGCCTTACCTCATGCCGGCCCCTTCGATGGTGTTAACAAAACTGGTTTTAGTATGCTTGGCTTACGTGAGCCTGTCAATATTCTAGGAAAGGAAGTTCGTATCCTTGTCATATTAGCATCAAAGGATAACGAGCAGCACTTAAAAGCCTTATCACAATTGACACGGTTATTTTCCAATAAGAAAAATAAAAATCATCTTACCCAGACAATGGATAAAAGTGAAATTAGTCATTTTATCCGCGTTTACTCAAAAGAAAATTAACTATTATTTGAAAAGTTAGGTGTGTAAAGCATATGAAATTTTTAGAAGAAAATATGGTGCAGTTTGATGTAGAAGTAGCAAATGCTGAAGAGGCAATAGAAGCTGCTGGTAACCTTCTATTACAGCAAAAATTAATTGAATCGTCCTATATTCAGGCAATGAAACAAGCTTATCAAACGAATGGTCCATATTTTGTACTAGCACCACAAATAGCTATACCTCATGCAAGGCCCGAGGATGGGGTAAATGAAGCCTCGGTTTCTCTCGTCCAACTTAAAAAACCGATTCCATTTGGACATGCAACAAACGATCCTGTTCGTTTGGTATTTGGATTAGGAGCGGCTTCTAGCGATGAGCACTTGGTTTTATTAAGGAAATTAACTGGACTATTAAATAATGCTGACAATATTAATCAATTAATTCATGCAAGAGGAATTGCTGATATAAACAAAATAATCGAAATGGGGAGATAAGAATGATGAAAGTATTAACTGTATGTGGTTTAGGTCAAGGAACAAGCTTAATTTTAAAAATGAATGTAGAGCAGGCGCTTAGAGAGAAAGGGATACGAGCAGATGTTGAGCATACCGATGTTTCAACTGCTTCCAGTATGAATGCTGATTACATTATTACAAGTAATGAGCTATCGGAAGGGCTAATAGGACATCCTGCAAAAATTATTATTGTGAACAATTATTTTGATATGGAAGAAATTAATCAAGCAATTGAGCAGAATGTTGATAGCAACTAATTACAACTACTAATGAGATATAAAAGGGGAGGAATTAAGGATGGATGTTATTGTATGGGTCGCTACGAACGTCTTCGGTGAGGCAGCGATATTATTAGGCTTTATCGTGCTTTTGGGACTAATACTGCAAAAGAAATCAGTTAGTCAAACAATTAGTGGAACATTTAAGGCTGTTATTGGATTTTTAATTATTAGTGCTGGATCTGGAGTCATTGTTAATGCTTTAACTGTTTTTGAGCCTCTGTGGAAGGAAGTATTCAACCTCTCAGCGGAGCCATTAGGCAATTTTATGGGGCAAGAAAGCTTTAATGCGAAATATGGGAGCGCTGTAACATTGGCAATGACATTAGGCTTTATTATCAATGTATTGCTAGCACGTTTTACGAAGTTAAAGTACATCTATTTAACAGGACATATGATGTTTTGGACGACAACGATATTCGCAGGTGTTGTCATTCAAGCAGCTGGTGATGTCTCCTTTGGAAAGCTGGTAATTTTCCTAGCAGTTGTCATGGGATTATACTGGACAATTCAACCAGCTCTGACCCAACCATTTATGCGGAAGATTACAGGTAACGACAATATTGCTTTGGGTCATACTTCTGCATCTGTAGCCTTACTTGGCGCATTAGCAGGTAAATTTCTTGGAAACAAAGAGAATGACTCAGAAAAAATTAAGCTTCCAAAGGGATTAGAATTTCTAAGAGATTCAAATGTTATTACGGCATTAACCATGGGATTATTATTTCTAGTTGGAGCAGTTATCATTTCTTTTAAGAATACACCAGGTGCACAAGAGCTAGTAGCTGCTGCCGGTGATCAAAACTTTATTATCTATGCAATCATCCAATCCTTCACTTTTGCAGCTGGAATCGCTGTTGTATTACTAGGGGTGCGAATGTTTATCGGAGAAATGGTCCCAGCATTTAAAGGGATTGCTACAAAAATTGTTCCTGGTGCCAAGCCTGCATTAGATAGCCCAATCGTATTTCCATATGCGCCGAATGCCGTGATTTTAGGCTTTTTAGGCTCCTTTATTGGTTCTTTACTATGGTTAGTTGTATTAGGAAATACAGTAGGCTATGTATTCGTTCCGACAATGATTGTTTTATTCTTCCATTCGGCTACAGCTGGAGTTTTTGGAAATGCAACAGGTGGAGTAAGAGGAGCATTAATTGCAGGCTTTATTACTTCTACAGTAGTTGCGTGGGGCCAATTTGTTATGGTTAAACTACTTTTGCCGGATACCGTTCCAGATACAGCAATGTGGGCAGCAGATTCGGATATGTTCATCTTAGGACCAATTATCCGTTTTCTTTCACAATTGTTATTTTAAAAATGTTTGAAGTGGATATCTCATCGGTTTCGATTGGTAAGAAGGTATTTCTGTGGGAGAAGAAACTGTATAAAGTTTACAGTGCTTTGCTCAAGAGGAGATTGTTAAAAGAAGGTCTAACTTTTGAGATATTCCTTTCACTATATAGGCGTGTAACTACACCATCTTATAATAATAAAATGATAGGAGTGTGTACTTTATGAGCTTTATTCGTACGTTTCATGGAGATATTAATCCCAAAACATTGGGAGTAACATACTCACATGAACATATTGTTTGTCGTCCGCCATATTGGGTTGAAAAACAAGCGGAAGATTTACTACTTGATGATAAAGAAAAATCGAAGCTCGATGTCTTAGATTTCAAACAACTCGGTGGTCAAGCAATTGTTGATGCTACTGCTATTGATTATGGTAGAGATGTAAAGGCAGTTAAGGAAATTTCTGATGAAACTGGAATTACAATCATTGGGACAGCTGGTTTTAATAAAAGCTTCTTATGGGGGGCACCTGTACCAGAGCACGTAAAAGCAGTAATTGGGAATTATCAAACATTTTATGAGTGGATTGATGCAACTTCCATTAATGATCTTGCTGATGTTGTTATTAAGGAAATTGAAGAAGGTCTTGAAGGAACGGGAATACGTGGAGGACAGGTGAAATTTGGTACAGGGTATAACCGGATTACCCCTTTAGAAGAAAAAACATTACGTGCTGTTGCAAGGGCGCATCATGAAACAAAGGCACCTCTCCATTCACATACAGAAGCAGGTACGATGGCGTTAGAACAAATCGAACTTCTTAAATCAGAAGGTGTGAATTTAGAATTTATTAGCTTTGGGCATATGGATCGAAATCCAGATCCTTTTTATCATGAACAGGTTGCAAAGACAGGTGCACTTCTTTCCTTTGATGGTATCTCGAAAATTAAATATGCACCAGAGAGTACTCGGATTTCCTGTATTTTGGAGTTAGTTGATAAAGGGTATGAAAGGCAAATTCTTATTAGCGGAGATACAGCTAGAAAATCATATTATAAGCATTACGATCATGGTTTGGGATTAGAAAATATTCTTGGTAAATGGGTACCACGTTTTATTGAAGAAGCAAACCAAAAAGGATTTGATGGAGAACAATTGGTTGATAGATTTTTTATAGAAAACCCTGCTAACTGTTTTTCATTTAAAAAGTAAGGCGTAGAAGGTGAATGAAGTGGAATTTCAATATCAAAATTCATACGAGATTGAAGAAAAGATAAAGACATGTAAAGTGGCGCTTTTGCCAATTGGTGCTGTGGAGGCGCATGGTCCACATTTGCCATTAGGTACGGACAATATTTTGGCAGAAAGTGTTGCTAGGAGGCTAGCAGAACAAGTAAATGGATTAGTATTACCGACATTGCCGTATGGCCAAGTTTGGAGCTTACGTAATTTTCCAGGAAGCATTACGTTAAAGAATGAATCACTTATATCGATTCTCGTTGATATAGGAGAAAGTTTATACAAGCAAGGCTTTACTACGTTTGCGATGATTAATGGTCATTTAGGTAATGGAACAGCATTGAAGGAAGCGGCTCGTGTACTTTTTGAAACCTGCCCAGAATTACGAGTATTCTATTTCTTTTATCCAGGTATGAATCAAGCAGCTGAAGACGTTCGGGAAACAAAGTCAGCTCATAACACCTATTTCCACGCATGTGAAATCGAGACTTCCTATATGCTATATTTAGCTCCGGATTTTGTAGATATGGATAAAGCTATTACGGATATCCCTGAGATTCCAGCTAATGCTGATGTTACGCCAACTCCATGGGAAACATTTACAAAATCAGCTGTATTAGGTGATGCCAAGCTTGCAACGAGTGAGAAAGGGAAATATATCATAGATATTGCTATTGAGAATATGGTGAGGCTTTTAACTGAAAAGGCTTCGAGTTAGCGATGTTTAGAAAGAGAGAGACAAGCATTTGTAAAATCTTAAAAATTTTGAGGAGGTCTGTTTGTCATGATCCAGCAATACTTTCGTGAAATTACAGAACTACTAGCTGTTGTTGAGAAAGAGGAACAGGAGGTAATGCAGCAAGTAGCTCAGCAGGTGGCAAAAACGATAGAGCATGACGGGGTGATTCACTTATTTGGTTGTGGTCATTCTCACATTTTAACAGAGGAAGTATACTATCGAGCAGGAGGATTAGTGCCTATTCATCCTATTTTACATGAACCACTTATGCTGCACGAGGGTGCTTTACGATCTTCAACGCTTGAAAGGAAAAATAATTATGCAGAAACATTTATGGACGAACAAGATATTCAAAACGGAGATATGTTAATTGTTATTTCTACATCTGGTCGAAACCCTGTTCCAGTGGATGTAGCAAGGATAGCAAACCAAAAAGGCGCTTTTGTAGTAGGGATTACATCTATTTCCTATTCTTCTAGTCAGCCATCACGACATGCGAGTGGTGAGCATTTGTATGATGCTGTAGATATTGTCATCGATAATCATGCACCTATTGGAGATGCGCTGTTATCTCATGATAAGGTAAAGGTAAATTTTTCACCAAGTTCAACCGTAATTGGCTCCGCTATTTTGAATGCAATCTTTGCTCAAGCTGTTAAAGTGATGGCTGAGAATAACTATAGTCCTCCAGTCTTTCTGAGTGGGAATATTGAAGGAGCAGATGAACATAATCAAAAGCTAGTAGATAGGTATAGTAAGAGAATTAAACTTTAAGTTAACATTATAAATACTTTCCTTTGCATGAATAAGTAATGCAAAGGAAAGTATTTTTTGTTTAAAGTTAAGAAAGTATAAAATCAGTGCAATGACTGCGTTAAGCCAAGTAGTTATTTTGAAATGTTTGATGTATATTGGCAATGCTCCGACTAATTACTTCGCTTTCCGCGGGCGCGGCCTCAACTAACTTTGCAAAGAAGAACACGTTGCAAAGTGGATTTTCGGCTCGCGCTAATCCCGCAGG
>NZ_BAAACY010000105.1:0-8549 GCF_039521925.1 Virgibacillus salarius
CGGTGAGAGGCAATTCGAAAGTGGAAAATGAATTAGGATTTGCCTTTATGGCGGTGAACTTAAGAAAGTATACCGCCATAAAACAAAATTCATGTATTTATGATAATGAAAAAGATTCCAGCTATCTATTTTTGATAACTGGAATCTCTTTTTTACTTCTCCAGGCTAGTTATGTCCCAGCCCCATCATAATTACCTTTTCTTCGTCACCTTTCCTTTTAAAATAAATATTACGTTGCTAGAATTACAGTTCGGACAACCTTCCTGTTTTAGCTGTTCAATTGTTTTGTATCTCCCTGTATACCCTACACGATATTTTTCTCCACAATGCTTGCAGCTATAGATACGTTCTGACTGCTTCAACTCTCCAGTATAGATGGGATCTGTATAAAAAGTACGCCAGTTATCTGCAATATGTGTAGCTGCTGTCGTTTTTAAAATAAGCATTTGGCTCTGGTTTGCTATCATTTGAGCACCCACATAGGAATTAAAATTTGGATATGTGGCAACAATACTCAATCCCATTTGAACAAACAAACGATTCATTTCTAACATAAATTCGGGTGACTTATGTGCAAAAGATAAAAAGATTTGCCGTCCTTGGTTACTTTTCAATGCTTGGATACCTCTAGCTAGGAATAACCCCAGTCCGTTTAGCGTATAAGGTGGATCTGTAAAAAAGCAATCGTATGACGCTACATACGTTTTGCCTAATGGGTACCGCATATCATGCTCTATACATGTGATTGGTAAGCCTTCTTTTTCTGTGAAATCACTGATGAATTGAAGAAAGCGACAATCAATATCCATTACATGAATAACCGTTCTAAATCTTTGCTTCGCAGGAAATAATTTCTTTAATAGCAAGCCAATTGATATACTAACTAAATCATCATCTCCAATACATAAGATACGTTTACCAATTAAAGCATGCTCTTTTAGACAGAGAATGGCTCGACGTAAACTAGTTTCAGCTGTACATTGTGATTGATCTAACTGTACGTCAACCTGCGGACGCTCAGCAAATAATTGATTTAACACAGCAAGGACGTCCTGACATTCGTCTAACCAATTAGCTTCGATCGATATAAGTTTATGATATAACGTTTTGTTTAATCCCTGAAAATCCAGCTCCTGTTCTACCAATATATTTCCTTTCACTGTACAGCGTACACCACGATCTTGCTTTAATATTTCCTTCTTCATCAATTCTTTTTTTACGGCGACAGTTACTGGTACTGGAAGGTGAACCCTTCTCGCTAAATTCTTTGTAGAAATCCCCGGCGCTACATAACATTCTCTGATTACTTGTTCGATAACAGCTGTACCTTCTTCTAAATCAAGTTTGGCACCTACCTGTTCGATAATATCCATTATAATAATACCTCCATATTTCCATTCTATTTTCACTCCTCTTCAAATAACTCTTAAAAACATTCATTACTTATTCCTCCCTTTTCATTTAGAAAGCTTAGCTAATCGTCAAGATCTAACGGCGATAGCCCTCGCTAGCATTCACACTGATTTCTAGATTTTTTCAGTGTAAAAAAAGACGGCAAATGAACATGGTCATTTGCCGTCTACTAGCCCTATACCAAAGAAGCATGATTCATAAGAACTTCCAATAAAAGTCCATTCTACGAATCACCTAGCACGATTGAAGCGATTAAAAAAACCCGCACTTGAACAGCACGGGTTTTTACACTTCTTCACGTAGGATTCTAAAGACATGATTAACCGTTGTTCATTACTAATTCAGAAGGTTAGAGAAGCCCATTTCAAATAAACATTCGTATTGTCTACAAATGACCATTTTTGAACTCTAAAACCTTATTAAGTTACTGAATTAGTTGAACACACCTGTTACCATGTAATTATCTCCTCTTTATATAGGGTTGAAATCAGCATATCACACATTAGTGGGGATCACAATATATTTTTAACATGCTAATAAAAACTGTAGTTGCGCTTGAGAACTTCTCCTACCCAATCACATTGTACTAGTCTTTGTATCCTCCACTAATTGTACGTACCACAAGGGTATGATTTTAAAGGCCTTTGAACCAATTGGACATTTACGACAATCAATCCCACTCTCACCTATATTGGTTTCTCTTCATTGCTAGAAGTGGGGGGCTTAACTTCCAGTTATATGTGGGATGAAGCTCAAAAAATGATTATTCAACTTTATCAGGTTTTGGATATTCATACCCTTTCGTATCAACTTCTACCTTCTGCATTTTTTGTTCTTCAGCTGCAGACACAATCTCGTCTGTTACCTCCAATCCTTCTGTTACTTTACCGAATGCTGCATACTCACCATCCAAATGTGGCGAATCGGCAACCGTAATAAAGAATTGTGAGCCTGCTGAGTTAGGATCAACCGATCTAGCCATAGAAATTACGCCACGCTCATGTTTAAGCTCATTTTTAAAATCATTGGAACTAAATTCTCCCTCTATGGAATAACCTGGACCACCAGCTCCCGTTCCTTCTGGATCGCCGCCTTGAATCATAAAATCAGGCATGACCCGATGAAATATCAATCCATCATAAAACCCTTCCTCTGTTAACGCTATGAAATTCGCTACCGTATTTGGCGCGATCTCAGGATATAATTCAAGCTTTATCTTTTGATCATTTTCCATCGTTATCGTTACAATCGGATTTTCTTCCACATCATTTGGATAGTCACTGCTTCCCTTGCCATTACCTGCTTCTCCCTTATCTGCACTACTCCCACAGCCAGCTAGAACGATTATGATGGCAAAAAAGAGCAGAGGGAGAAGCTGAAGCGTATTCATTCTTTGTTTTTTTCTCATTTCTTATTCCCCTTGGTTAGTAAGATTTCTTGTCCGTATTATAGCATGAAGGAGATGGGTCTATTTTCTTAATCTTCTACTTTTTTATTCCACACCTAACAAATAACGAGAATAAAGAGGTTAAACGAATGATCATATCAAAAGCTAAATAATTATGTAATTCTTTATCCATTATGAAATATAAAATACTTTTATCATACAAGTACGCTGCAAATCAACATTGGCTTAGCAGAGTAAATCCTCGGACTCATGTTATTCCCGCATGATTCTTCTACTAGCATTGTATTTATCCATTCCCGTTGGAATCATCATCAGTTCTAAATGTGAACGATAAAAAACCAAACTACGATCCGGACATAGCTTTGTATGCTTGGATTATAGTTTGGTATTCCATTTTTTGTCTCGCCACCATTATAACTTTACTGCAATTACAAGAACAACTCAGTATTCTTCCACGTAATACTCCTCACCCAGACGATTCCGTAATCTTATTATAAAGTCTTCATAGATGGCTTTTATTCTCCTGTTACATTAGTTATCTACATGAACATTTGGTTATCATACTATATTTATTCATTTTTATGTTTGTCGCATACTTTTCATAATGAAGCTTACGATTAAGATTAAAACAATCGCTCCAATTAAAGCAGGGATGATGAAAAATCCGCCCATTTCTGGCCCCCACTCACCTAGGATTAGTGAACCAAGCCATGCGCCAATAAATCCTGCTATAATATTTCCAATAACCCCTCCCGGGATATCACGACCAACAATAAGACTTGCCAGCCAGCCAAGAATACCACCAATAATTAATGACCAAATAAAACCCATATTGATTTCCTCCTATAGATGTTTTGATTCTAGGTATAGGAATAGCTTTCCCAAAATGTATGGTTTTAAACAATTATAGAAATGAAGCAATATCAGTAATTATCACATTAACTATTTGCTACTTGATAAACCTCAAGCAGAGGTGCTCCTGTTAACAAACAATGGTTTACCTTCTATCAACATAACTGGAAATCGATCATTTCTTGTCAACTTTTCACATGGTACTTTTCTTTCGCTTCTAGTCGGCGTCGATGAAGAATTGGTTCTGTATATCCACTTGGCTGTGATTTCCCCTGCAATACAAGATCGCATGCTGCTTGAAAAGCAACGGACTCGTTAAAGTTAGGAGCCATATTGCGATATGCAGGATCACTCGCATTTTGCTTATCAACAATTCTTGCCATTCGCTTTAACGTATTAATTAGTTGCTCTTTGCTGCAAATTCCATGATGAAGCCAGTTCGTCAGCATTTGACTAGATATGCGGAGTGTTGCACGATCTTCCATCAATGCAACATCATTAATATCTGGAACCTTCGAGCAGCCAACTCCTTGTTCTACCCAACGAACAACATAGCCAAGTAATGTTTGGGCACTATTATCAAGCTCCTCCTGTATTTCTTCAGCTGACCAATTTTCATGTTTAGCAATTGGTATCTGTAAAATATCAGCTTGGTAATCCTTTGTCTCTTTTTCAATTTCCGCCTGCACGTCCGTGACGTTTATTTCATGATAATGTAGCGCGTGAAGCGTTGCAGCCGTTGGTGATGGAACCCAAGCAGTATTCCCGCCAGCCTGTAGATGTTCAATTTTCTGCGCTAGCATATCTTCCATCAAATCTGGCATTGCCCACATACCTTTACCAATTTGTGCTCTTCCTTTCATTCCAGTTCTTAAACCAGTATGGACATTATTTTTTTCATAACCATTTAACCATGAAGAAGTCTTCATTTCTCCTTTTCGAATCATGGGGCCGGCTTCCATGGACGTATGGATTTCATCTCCAGTACGATCTAGAAAGCCGGTATTAATAAACACAATTCTATCTTTAACTTCATAAATGCAATTTTTTAAATTAAGCGTTGTCCGGCGTTCTTCATCCATGATACCGATTTTTAGTGTATACCGGGGCATATCAAGCATATCTTCTACTCGATTGAATAGTTCATTCGCAAATGCTACTTCTTTGGAACCATGCATTTTCGGCTTCACAATATACACGGACCCTTTTTGCGAGTTTTGGTATGGACTATTACCCAATAGATCATGCTTCGCCATCAAGCTTGTGAACACGCAATCCATGATTCCCTCTGGAATTCCTTTTCCAAATTCATCAATAATTGCATTCGTTGTCATTAGATGTCCAACATTTCGGACAAACATAAGTACGCGACCAGAAAGTGTAATTTCCTCTCCATTCAATCCAATATAATTACGATCTGCATGTAATGTACGTGTTACTTTCTTACCATTCTTTGTGAAGGTCGATGATAAGTTACCACGATTCAATCCTAGCCAATTCCTGTAAACAAGTGTTTTATCTGTTGCATCAACAGCCGCAACAGAATCTTCACAGTCCATAATACAGGAGGTTGCAGATTCGATAAGTACATCCTTCACCCCTGCTTTATCCACTGTACCGATAGCATGTGTACGGTCAATTTGAATTTCGAAATGTAAGCCATTATTACAAAATAACAGCGCATGTGGATTTTCTGTAAAGCCTTGATAACCGACAAACTTCGTAGCGTCTTTTAGGCTAGTTGTCGTTCCGTCATCAAGTGATACGTTTAATTTCCCATTCACAATAGCGTATTTCGTTGCTGATTTATGTGAGGCATCCATAAGCGGTGTTTGTTTATCTAAAAAATCTTTGGCAAAAGCAATTACCTTTTCTCCACGTATCGGATTATATGCCCCTATACGATCTGCTCCATTTTCTTCATTTATCACATCGGTTCCATATAAAGCATCATAGAGAGATCCCCAACGGGCATTAGCTGCATTAATAGCATAACGAGCGTTATCAATTGGAACGACAAGCTGCGGTCCAGCTTGCTTTGTAATTACATCATCGATATTTTTAGTTCCAATTGTAAAATCAGCAACTGGACTCTCTATATATTCAATTCCCTTTAAAAACGCTTGATATGCCTGAAAGTCAACTACATCATTAGCTTTATGCCAAGCATTGATCTTTTCTTGGAACGCATCACGATCCGCTAATAATGCTTTATTCTTTGGAGCTAAATCAGTAACGAGTTGTGCGAAGTCCTTCCAAAATGTTGGTTCACTAAGTCCTGTTTCTGGCAACGCTTCTGATTGAACAAACTCATAAAGTTCCTTGGAAATTTGTAGGGTTCCTACTTTCACATATTCTGTCATAGCTATTCCTCCTCTTCCATTCTTCCTTGCTATTATTTTAATCGGAGTAGCGTAGAAACAAAAATATATGTTTTGCATGAGCATTATTCCTTTTGGCTATAGCTTGCAGTATAATAAAAAACAGTAACACATTCTCTTGGTTAAAGGGGGAGATAAGATGGACATAAGGCATGTCGAATACTTTGCAGAGGTTGCGAAACAACGAAACTTCACGAAAGCCGCTACTGTACTTCATATATCTCAGCCTTCATTAAGTAAAACCATTAAAAATTTGGAAAATGAACTGGGCGCTCCATTATTCGACCGCGGGGCAAAGCAGCTTGAGCTAACAGATGCAGGACGTGCTTTTCTTGTTAATGCAATGAATGTACTTGATGCATTTGATAACTTAACTGCAGAACTTAATGACGTTATTCATTTAAAAAAGGGAGAAATCAAAATTGGAATACCTCCGATTATAGGTGCTGCTTTCTTTTCCAAACTAATTAGCAACTATAAGGAAGCACACCCAACCTTTGATATGACGTTGCATGAGGTTGGCAGTAACAGCATTAAACAAGGGGTTAGAGAGGGAGAGCTTGATATTGGCTTAATTTGTAATATCCCTATTAAAAATGAAAGCTTTGAAATCATTCAGCTACTAAAGGATCCGTTAATGCTTATTGTTCATACTGATAATCCAATAGCAAATGAAGCGTCGATTGATTTTGCCGCTATTGAAAAAGAACCCTTTATCTTATATCGAAATGATTTTTCTCTCCATGACAGGATTATGGAAGCGTGTAGTAACCACGGCTTTCAACCAACAATCGTCTGTGAGAGCTCACAAAAAGACTTCATGATTGAAATGGTAGAAGCGAAATTAGGAGTTGCGCTGTTACCAAGTAAAATATGCGGTCAAATAAATAGTCGTAGTATTACTGCAATTCCTTTCACAAACCCTATCGTACACCTAGAGCTAGGGATGATTTGGAAAAAGCATAAATATTTGCCCTACGCCGTCAGAGAGTTTATTGCTATGTCGGAAAACTTTATTTACTAATAAAACAGATGAAAATTCGACGAGGCTGGGGCAAAACACAACTTCTTTACTCAAAATACGAATGATCAGGTTTATTAATAGGAGTATCATCGCCGCACCGTGAAAATATACGTGCTTTCCGCGGGCACGGCATCAGCTAACTTGGTAAAGAAAAACACGTTACCACGTGGGTCTTCGGACTCGTGCTGTTCCCGCTGGATAAGGAAGGCTTCGGCAGCAATACATCGCACGTAGAAAAAGCATTCTTCTTTTTCAAGGAGTCTCGCTTATTTCAGCTATTAAATGAATGATTCTGATCAAAAAACGAACGATAATTAATTTCTTTGTCTCAGTCTCTTGGTAATGTCGGAGACTCCAATAAATATCTGTTTGATTGTCACAATAAAGCTTTCTAGACAGCATTCATTTACAATCCTGTCGAGTTTATGCTTATCATTGGAACAAATTATTGAAAATGACTATCCCAATGTGTAGTTAGCAGAACAGACTTATCTGGAGTAAATTCATTTTCTCCCAAAACGGCTTGATGCATAAGATCATTAACTAATTTCAAACGTCTCTTTGTACAAAATCCATCCCAATCCAAAGCCAATGATATGTTTCATTCTCTATAGCGTCTAATAACGTAATAACTATCTCCAGGAAGAAACCTTCATCGGAATTTCTCTTCCTATCGATTTACCCCTCATCTTACCCAGAGTAAAAAGAACGGTAATAGTTAGAAAAATATGTATGGGTCTCGTATTTCCGTAAATACTGAAGATACAAACTGTAAGAAGGTGGTAGTATTGTGAAAATACTAATTCTATTAGGTAGCGCTATCTTACCAACTATTTTGTACTTTTCTCAAAAATCTAATAAACGGTTCGAAATTGTATTTAATCTTTGTGCGTTGCTGTCTCTAGTTGTTTTTGGAAATATCCTTGCATTGTCTATTTATAACGTAATAAAAAATAACACTGTATTAATGACAGATATTCACGCCATTTTATTAAACCCCTTCTTTTTAATTACTGGTGCTTACCTTGGCATATATTTGATATACATGCTACTAAAGACGATTGGAATAAGTAGGGGAAATAACGACCATATCAATTAAGGTGTATAGGATTAATACATCGACTACAAAAATACCTTACATTGTTTTACATATCTATTTCATGATAAAAACCTTAGACAAGAGCTCCTATTTCCGCTTGATCATGTGATAATCCAAAAATGTGGGTAC
Organism: Virgibacillus salarius; assembly: GCF_039521925.1. Taxonomy (NCBI): domain Bacteria; kingdom Bacillati; phylum Bacillota; class Bacilli; order Caryophanales; family Bacillaceae; genus Virgibacillus; species Virgibacillus salarius. The sequence continues at coordinate 8,307 of NZ_BAAACY010000105.1, forward strand.
ACCAGCTAATACAAAAGGAGATACTATCTGATACGAGTTCATTTATCCCCCAATTTGTTCTTTTTTGATTTACAAAATATGCATAATGACAAATTCAATCTTGGTTATTCCAAGAATTTTTAAAACACCAATCAAAATATTTTAATTTCCACTGTAAAATCCCCTACTATGCTGAGGCCACTGAAAAAGTCCAAAAAAGATATGATTTCCATTTTATTATGGGATTCATATCTTTTTTTAGTT
>NZ_BAAACY010000106.1:0-8814 GCF_039521925.1 Virgibacillus salarius
GATCCACTTTTTTGAGCGGGTTTTGCTAAAAAAGTTAGCTGAAGGACAAACCCCACGGAAAGGGAAGTGGACAGCCGGAGTGGTGGTCAAGCAAGCAGTAGCTATTATTCCATAATAGCTACTAGAGGAAGCGTGAATCTGAGCATTTAGTGATAAGGACTGAGCGAATTTTGCTCCGTTTTTCTTAGTATAGGATACTATAAATTTAGCCCATGTAGATAAATATGGATCTGTTGAGCGGCGTCTAACTCCAGCGTCCAGAAACTAAACGACTCACCCTAAGCTAAGTCATCATCGACGAGCAAACTAACTGTGATTCTTCGTTGACTCGTTCCAGTCGCCACATAAAAATTTTTCGAGTTTCAACAAGACTGTTTGTTTGATGAATCTTGCTCAGGTAAAAATGGTTAATCAAAGAGATCGAATATTTTTTCGACGATGCTTTTATCTTCTCTTTTTATATCCTTATCTTCTTGGTTGTGATGGAAATGCTCCGTGCAATATTCATGTGGCTCTGTACCTTTCTCAAAGAACATCACCCTACTTGTATTGCAATAAGGAGTGGCACGCTTTCCGGTTGTAGGATCAACGGGTACTCCAATGACTCCGCTGGGTACAGAAAAGGTCTCGTTTGGTAAATTTTCATGAGACTTTCGCATAAAATCAGCCCATATTTCCTTTGCATATCGTTCCTCTGCAACTTTTTCGATTTTACGGTTATCGTCATAGCCTATCCAAATACCAGTGGCAATTGAGGGGCTAAAGCCAATCATCCAGCTGTCAGAATTGGTTGATCCAGATTTTCCAGCATAGAGTCGATTTAGTTGATCGGTAATTGTTGAACCCGTAACGGGCATATACCCATCAAGTTCGTGATCAAACATCCCTGTCATTAAATGCGTTAGAATAAATGTTTTTCTCTGGTCAAGTATTTGACTTTTCTTTTCAGATTTATGTTTATAGACGGTCTTGCCGTTATGATCAATAATTTTGGATATGGAATGAGCATCGATCTTGTACCCGCCATTTGCTAACATACTGTATCCAGTAACCATTTCTTTCATAGATACAGCTGCTGAGCCAAGTGCTAGTGAAGGAACTTCTGGAAGTTTACTTGTGATCCCAAATTCCCTTGCAGTCTCTACTAAAGTTTTAGGTCCAACAAACAGATTTGTTTTAACGGCATATATATTATCTGATAATGCCAATGCTTGGGCTAACGTTATTTCCTTGTTAGCATAATAGCCATTATAATTACTTGGTTGATAGGTTTCCCCATTTGCTAATTGAAATGTAGTTGGTTTGCTTGGTAGCATCGTATTCGGTTTATAGCCATTCTCTAAAGCAGCATAGTAAAGGAACGGCTTGAATGAAGAACCAGGCTGTCGTTTTGCTTGAACGGTTCGGTTAAAGGAGCTTTCTTGATAGTTACGTCCCCCAACCATTGCAATGATTCCTCCAGTATTTGGATTCATTGCTAAGGCTCCTGCTTGTACTTCACTTGTAGGTGTAATCGCATGATTTATCTGTTCCTCTAATTGTAGCTGATGATCTTTTTGAAGTGTTGTGTGAATTTGGTAGCCTCCAGAACGTATCCCTTCAACTTCCATATTTAGCAGATCAGCAGCCTCCTTTATTACGAAGTCTTGAAAATAGGGACCTACTCGCTCTTTTTCCTGTGCATTCGATTTTTTGTATACTAACTTCGCTTGAGCGGCCTGTTTGTACTCCATTTCTGTAATCTTGTCTTGCTGATACATTGCCTGTAAAATTTGCTTCTGTCGATCTTCTGCTCTTTTACTATCATTTAATGGAGAGTAATAGGTTGGCCCTTTAGGAATACCTGCTAACATGGAAGCTTGCGCTAACGTTAACTGTTTGGAACTTGTATCAAAGAATAAATTACTTGCCGATTCGATACCATATGCCCCGTGTCCATAGTAAATCGTATTTAAATACCCCTCTAAGATTTTATCTTTTGAATAAAACATCTCTAAACGAACAGTATAAAATGCCTCCTTCATCTTTCGTAACCATGTCTTTTCATGTGATAAATATAAATTTCGCGCATATTGCTGAGTTAAGGTGCTGGCTCCCTCTTTTAGTGACCATGTTTGAATGTCTTTTAATAGTGCACCAAAGATTCGCTTTATATCAAATCCATGATGTTCATAGAAATTACGATCCTCAATCGCTACTGTAGCTTGGATAACAGCCTCCGACATATCCTTCAGATTTACCCATTCTCGATTTTCTCCTCCATGCTGTTCGCCAATGATTTCTCCTGAGCTGCTATATAGAATGGTATTCTGATCATTTGCTAATTCTGGAGGACCTAAAACAAAGCTTAGCAAGTAAACAAAGATAAATAAGGAAATTCCAGTAAGGAATAGAGATCCAATGCTAATCAGAAATAATTTATGTATTCGTATCTTTCTTTTTTTTGCCATGTTCTTTTCCCTCATATCCTAAGTTAAAGGTAAAAAAAGCTTATCAAAGTCAGGTCAAAAAGTTTCACTTTTATCCCGCATATAACTGGGAGTATGCCCCCCACTTCAAGCAATAAAGAGAAACCACTATTGGTAAGTGGGGGATCAACCGCCAGTAAAGATTAGTTCACCTAACAATCAGTGAGGTGGATAAACAAAACCCCCAATGGATTGAATTTTCATTATATAGGTGGGGAATAACCCGAAAATGTTTAGTGAATGAACATATCCTTTTCTCCATAAAGTTACAATTTATGTGTTCTTTACTAGCATTATGGGAAAAGATATAGGCAAATAAACGTATGTGAAAAAAATGCTTGTCTTTTTGTCAAATTTCTCTATAATTTTATTGTCGTTATATGGAAAGGATGTGTTCGTATGAGCATGTGGTTTACTGAAAAGCAAACAGCTAATTTTGGAATTACAGCAAAAATAAAGCAAACGTTAACTACCGTGCAAACGGATTATCAGGATTTAAACATAATAGAAACAGAAGAATGGGGAAAAATGCTTGTACTTGATGATATGGTAATGACTACAGAAAAGGATGAATTTGTTTATCATGAGATGTTGGCACATGTTCCCTTGTTCACTCATCCTAATCCAAAGCATGTGTTAGTTGTTGGAGGCGGAGATGGGGGCGTTATACGAGAAGTGCTAAAGCACCCTTCCGTAGAGAAAGCTGTACTAGTTGAAATTGATGGGCAGGTGATTACCTATTCCAAAAAATATTTGCCCACGATAGCTGGCTATCTTGAAGACCCTCGGGTTGAAGTCAAAGTAGAGGATGGCTTCTTATATATAGCAAATAGCAAACGAGCCTTCGATGTCATTATGGTAGATTCAACGGAACCGGTGGGCCCGGCTGTTAATCTATTTACACAAGGGTTTTACACCGGTATTTCTCAAGCATTAAAGGATGATGGGATATTTGTTGCACAAACGGATAATCCTTGGTTTAAAGCAGATCTAATTACACAGGTGTATCATGATGTCAAAGCAATTTTTCCTATAACAAAATTATATACTGCTAATATTCCAACGTACCCAAGTGGATTATGGACATTTACAATGGGAAGTAAAATACATGATCCACAAAAGGTAAAAGAAGAAAGATTTAGCACAATCAATACAAAGTATTATACTTCTGAGCTGCATATGGCTGCTTTCGCTTTACCTAAGTTTGTAAATGACTTGCTGACCTAAGAGGGGGAGGATCGTTTTATGAAATTTGATGAAGCCTATTCTGGGAAAGTTTTTATTATGGCTGGCCAAGATTATAATCAAGCAGATGCTGTTATTTACGGAATGCCAATGGACTGGACCGTAAGCTTTAGACCTGGATCCCGATTTGGTCCTGGACGAATTCGTGAGGCCTCAATTGGTCTTGAAGAGTATAGTCCATATTTGGATAAGCATTTAGAAGAAGTAAGTTATTTTGATGCAGGAGATATCCCACTTCCATTTGGCAATGCGGAAAGAAGCTTAACTGAAATTAAAAATTATGTTTCAAAGATAGTCCATGATGGTAAATTCCCCCTTGGATTAGGTGGGGAGCATTTAGTTACGTGGCCAGTAATTCAAGCAGTGCATGAGATGTATCCAGACATGGTTCTCATCCATATAGATGCTCATGCCGACTTAAGAGAGGAATATGAAGGAGAAGTCCTTTCTCATTCTACGCCCATACGAAAAATCTGTGAATTGATCGGGGCTCATCATGTTTATTCTTTTGGAATTCGCTCAGGTATGCGTGAGGAGTTTCAATTTGCTAAGCAAAGCGGCATGTATATGGCAAAGTACAACGTTTTTGCACCACTTAGGGAAATGTTGCCAAAGCTAGCCGGTAAAAAAGTTTATGTGACCATTGATATTGACGTATTAGACCCAGCCTTCGCACCTGGTACTGGTACAGCGGAGGCGGGTGGTATTACCTCTGCAGAAATGTTAGACGTGATTCAGCTTATTGCAAATGCAAATGTTGAGGTAATTGGTGCAGATGTAGTGGAAGTTGCACCCATTTACGATCATTCGGAAAAGACCGCGATTGCAGCAAGTAAATTCATCCGTGAAATGTTGCTTGGTTGGGTAAAATAATAGCTTATAATGTCTATTCATAATTTAGGCACAGACAGACCCTCCTTAATTGAAAGGGTCTGTTATTCATTTATCGAGATCATTTTTAATGAATGGAGGCGTGACATTCTGCTCACCCTTCAAACCCAAATGCTCTTTTATTTCTTTTAATTCTTTTAAAATAGTCTGGGTATTGATCCACGCAGCGATTGAAGCGAAAATGGCAATAATTAAAACTATAGTTATAAAGATGTCCAAAAAAACACTCCTAACATATATTTTCTAGATGATATCATAAATATAAAATTTACACAGTAAGGTTACCGTCACATATTTGGTTGAAATTCTTTACCTGCTTCCTGTATTCTTCCTGTGAATGCTCGTATCTCACTAGTTATCCTACACGAGCGTTATTCTCGTAACATTATGCATATGCATAAAAAACAAGTGCTCGATATGTATCGAGGCTGCATTGTTTGGCAACTAAAGATATGTGTTAATAATGGAATTTTAGATAATGTTTGGAATTAATCGGCTTGTGAACGTATAAAAAAAGTGATGAAGTACGTAAGGTAAAGAAGCAAATTTTATGTTGTTTACAATGAAGAAAACAAATATGGTTAAGTGTGGGATCAACTGCCAGTAAATGCCCGATTGGTTCGGGCCTACATGGAAGTAGGTCACAAAGGCGTTGCCACAGGACGTGGCGATTTAAGCCTTTGTACGTATTTGTTTCAGTAAAAGCCGGATGGAAGTTTCACTTTATAAAACCTTGGTACATCAATGCTTGATAAAAATATTCTGTTATAATAGAATACACAGGAATACATGTTTATAAAAGGCTTATAATCTGGTAGGATTTATCTAAAGTTGAGGCGATATAATGAGTTTACATAAGCAAGTGGCTATTGAACTTTGTACGACGATCGACGATAATGGTCAAATGGAATATAATAAAATTCAGCAAAATGGATTTTTATACAAAAAAGGAAGCTTGGATGTACTTACATTTGAAGAAATGGCAGACGATAATTCGGTCATTAAAAATCTTATTACTATTCAATCAGATAGGGTAAATATTAAGCGTTCTGGTAACGTTACGATGAATCAACAGTTCCAGGAAAGGCAAACGACAGAAAATGTATTAAAGCATCCTTATGGCAGCATACATATGGAAACCTTCACACAATCTATTTTGTATTCCCCATTAAAAGCCCGGGAAGATGGAAGTTTACATATAGCTTATACTGTCAAACTAAATGGACAAGAGGAACGGCAACATAAAATCGATGTAACGATTAAAGAGGAGGACATGACATGAATGTCTTAGCACAAACAGAGAATATATTAAAACAGCAAATTACGAAAGCAGTTATTCAGGCAGAGCTTACAAACGAAGCGGAGATGCCAGATGTTATATTAGAAAAACCAAAAGATAAAACACATGGAGACTTTGCTACAAATATTGCCATGCAGCTAGCGCGTATTGCTAAGAAGTCGCCTCGACAAATCGCCGATGATATTGTTAAGCATTTAGATAAGGCTGAAGCAGCTGTAGATAAGGTTGAAATAGCTGGGCCTGGTTTTATTAATTTCTTCATGAAGGACAATTTTCTTGGTGAAATAATTCCAACGATTCTGCGCGAACAACAATCTTACGGAAAAACAAATGCAGGTCAAGGTGAGAAAATTCAGGTGGAATTTGTATCAGTAAATCCTACTGGGGATCTCCATTTAGGGCATGCTCGTGGAGCTGCGTTTGGCGATGTTTTATGCAATGTGTTAGATGCTGCTGGATATGAGGTGGAACGTGAATATTATATCAATGACGCGGGAAATCAAATCGATAATCTAGCTCTATCAGTAGAAGCACGTTATCTACAAGCATTAGGTAACGATGCTGAAATGCCGGAGGATGGTTATTATGGTGAAGATATTGTAGAAATCGGTAAGCAACTGGGTGTAGAATACGGCGATCAATGGGCAGTTAAAGAGAAGAAGGACAGGTTAGCCTTCTTTAAAGAGTATGGGTTAAAATATGAACTTGGTAAAATTGAAAAGGATCTTGCAGAGTTTCGTGTTGAATTTGATTCTTGGTTCTCGGAGCGTTCCTTATATAAAGAAAATAAAATTACGGAAGCATTAGATGTATTAGACAATTTCATTTATGAAAAAGATGGCGCGACGTGGTTCCGTACGACGGATTTTGGCGATGATAAGGATCGTGTTTTGGTTAAACAAGATGGTAGTTACACATATCTTACACCAGATATAGCTTATCATAAGAATAAATTAGATAGAGGTTTTGATAAGATCGTAAATGTATGGGGAGCAGATCACCATGGTTATATTCCGCGTATGCGAGCAGCAATACAGGCACTTGGCTATCCAGTAGAAAAGTTTGATGTGAAAATTATTCAAATGGTAAATCTATTTGAAAATGGCGAAAAGCTTCGGATGAGTAAGCGAACAGGCAAGGCAGTTGCATTAAGAGAATTAATAGAAGAAGTTGGTGTGGATGCAGTTCGTTACTATTTCGTAACTCGTTCAAATGATTCCCAATTGGATTTTGATATGGACCTTGCACGCTCACAATCAAATGATAATCCAGTGTTCTATGTACAATATGCACATGCTCGTATTTGTACAATGCTAGAGCAAGCTAAAGCCAAAGGGCTTTTGACTGAAGAATCAATGGATGTATCTTTACTCACTTCTGAGAAAGAAACGGATTTATTGAAAAAACTAGCTGAATTTCCACAGGTTGTAGCAGATGCTGCTGAAAAGCAAACACCACATAAAGTGACGCAATATGTATACGATCTTGCAACTTTACTGCATAGCTTTTATAATGCTGAAAAGGTTTTGGATATAGATAATAAGGAGAGAACTCAAGCTCGAATTGCATTAATGAAAGCAGTTCGAATTACGCTTTCTAATGCACTTCAACTAATTGGTGTAACAGCACCTGAAAAGATGTAATAAAAAGATTCAGAGACGAAAACAAAAGTGTTTTAATCAAGGAGAAAAACGCACAAATAGAAATGAGGAGACTTGGACGTTCGTTAGTGAAAAGCGAGTGTATTCGTTCGATAGGCATAACAAACTTGCAAAGAAAAAAACGGTATTTTCTAAAAGCTACAGCTATTTTCCAACATCAACGTGGAAAATAGCTTTTTTATGTTTTTGAAAACCCCTGGCTGTGCCAGGGGTTCCGGAAAGCTTTAAGCGTGGGGTCAAAAAAAGCCTCTCTTCATGGTAAGATAAAGTTGGTTTCCCGACCACTAAATCTCACCTAAGAAGGAGGCGTGTCCAATGAAGGACAAGAATAGTTTAGCACACACAATGTGGAATTGTAAGTATCATATAGTTTTCGCTCCAAAATACAGAAGGCAAATTATTTATGGAAAGTATAAAAAGAGTATAGGTCAAATTATTCGAGATTTATGTGAAAGGAAAGGTGTAACCATTCATGAAGCTAACGGCTGTCCAGATCACATACACATGTTGGTAAGTATTCCACCAAAGATAAGTGTGTCTCAATTTATGGGATATTTAAAAGGTAAAAGTAGTTTGATGATTTTTGATCGTCATGCCAATTTAAAATACAAATATGGCAATAGAAAGTTTTGGTGCCGAGGTTTCTATGCTGATACAGTGGGTAGAAATAGAAGGCAAATACAAGAATACATTAGAAATCAGCTTAGAGAAGACTTCATGGGTGATCAATTAACATTATTCGAAGAGTACGACCCGTTTACAGGCCAAAAAAATAAGAAGAAATAGAAGATTCTTTAGAATCAGTGAGTGAATGTGGTGCAAATGGGAGACCCGTTCGGTGGGCCTTTAAGGCCGAGGTCGGTAACAAAGGCTTTCAGCCTTTGATTTATAAGTTAAGAAAGTATAAAATCAGTGCAATGACTGCGTTAAGCCAAGTAGTTATTTTGAAATGTTTGATGTATATTGGCAATGCTCCGACTAATTGCTTCGCTTTCCGCGGGCACGGCCTCAACTAACTTTGCAAAGAAGAACACGTTGCAAAGTGGATTTTCGGCTCGCGCTAATCCCGCAGGAGTCTACGTAATTAGTCTCCGCTATGAGAAGGTGCACCAATTCTTGTCATAAGTAATAGGTTGACTTTTTTTACAATGGGTAAAGTGAAAATTGCTATCCGTGAGTATAAAAGCAGCTGTGTTACTTCATGCTAGCGTTGTAGAGCCTGATAATAGCGAAGGCCGGCCACTTCAAC
>NZ_BAAACY010000106.1:8925-67044 GCF_039521925.1 Virgibacillus salarius
AGCAGTAGCTATTATTCCATAATAGCTACTAGAGGAAGCGTAAATCTGAGCATTTAGTGATAAGGACGGAGCGAATTTTGCTCCGTTTTTCTTAATTCTTTATCCCACATATAGCTGGCAGTAATACCCCAAATGATTGAAGCTTTACTCTATACAGCAATCCTGACCCTCCAGGGGATATACACTTCGCATTACGTGGGCAACATTCCAACTTCCGCGGAAGCAAAGAGGAGATTTTGATTTATTGGAGTTGATACTTGTGAATAGTATGTTTATTTGGAATAATTAAGATAGCATTGATCTATTACTATCTACCTGCATTCTAACCTATATACTGTTGCATAGTGAAACAGAAGGTGAAATCGCCTATAGCAAAAAAAGGTTGACTGAATGATCATTCATATTTTATAGTAGGGATACATAAGATTTTAAATGAAGTTATTTTTCTGAAAAATGGAATCGCTATCATGGTGGTTATAAATCTTTCATTGTTAGTAACAATGAAAATTTCACATTATAATAGATTACTACATGATTAGGGGGAGCGAATGAATGGAAACATTTCTGCTTATTAACGCATTGGCCTTTGTAGCAATCACAATCTATGGTATTTACCTATTCGTTAAGGTTGTGGCAACTAGAGTAGCCTATATTAGGCTAGGCAGAAAATCAGAATTTGATCGTGATTTCAAAGAAAGATTCAGAAGAATTGGAAAAATTGTGTTTGGACAATCAAAATTATTAAAGGATAAAAAATCCGGTATTATTCATGTCATGATGTTCTATGGGTTTATTCTTGTCCAATTCGGTGCTATTGATATGTTTATAAAAGGGCTATCTCCGGACAATCACTTACCACTCGGTATATTCTATCCAGGGTTTGTATTCTTCCAAGAGTTAGTTACATTAATGATTCTTGTCGCAGTAGCATGGGCATTTTATCGCCGTTATATGGAAAAGCTTGTCCGACTGAAGCGAGGGTTTAAAGCGGGACTAGTGCTAATATTTATTGGGACTTTAATGATTTCCGTGTTATTTGGAAATGGAATGGCACTTCTATGGCATGGACATGATCCGACTTGGACTGAGCCAATTGCTAGTTCCATAGCATTAGTATTTGGATGGATTACACCGACGGTAGCAATGGTACTATTTTATATAGCATGGTGGGTGCATACAATTACAATTCTAACTTTCTTAGTTTATGTACCACAATCTAAACATGCTCACTTATTGGCTGCGCCTGTAAATGTGTTTTTAAGTAAGCGTGTACCAGGCAAGCTAAAAAAACTTGATTTTGATATGGATGAAGAAGCAGACGAAGAAGAGATTTCTTTCGGCGTAGGCAAGGTAGAAGATTTTGAGCAGCATCAAATGATAGACTTCTACGCATGTGTCGAGTGTGGTAGATGTACAGATGTATGCCCTGCAGCTGGTTCAGGAAAAATGCTGTCACCAATGGACATAATGATTAAAGTACGTGATCATTTGACGGAGAAGGGCGCAGCTATTACTGGTAAATCACCATGGGTTCCTGCATATGCTTTTTCAAATACTCAAGGAAACAGTGCAAGTGCAGATAATGAAGCAGCAGCAACGGTTCAAAGCGCAAGTCTTATCGGAGACGTTATTACAGAAGAAGAATTATCAGGGTGTACGACATGTCGAAATTGTGAGGATGCGTGTCCGGTAAATAATGAACATGTAGGAACTATTATTGATATGCGCCGCTATCTTGTTATGACGGAAGGGAAAATGGATCAGGACGTCCAACGTGCGGTGATGAATATTGAAAGGCAAGGAAACCCTTGGGGACTGTCTAAAAAAGATCGAATCAAGTGGCGAGAGCAGGATGAAGCAGTATATATCCCTACAGTAAAAGAGTTGAAGAAAGAAGATAAGGAATTTGAATATTTATTTTGGGTAAGCTCAATGGGGGCTTATGATAGCAGAAGTCAAAAAATTGCTATTGCATTTGCTAAATTAATGAATCAAGCAGGTATAAGCTTTGCAATTTTAGGCAATAAAGAGGCCAATTCAGGAGACACAGCTCGGAGAATAGGAAATGAGTTTTTATTCCAGGAAATTGCTGAGAAGAACATTAAAGAATTCACAAAAAATAATGTTCAGAAAATCGTTACCATTGATCCACATGCTTATAATATTTTTAAAAATGAATACCCTGATTTTGGATTTGAAGCTGAAGTATACCATCATACGCAATTACTATATGATTTAGTTCTAAATGGAAAGCTTGAACCACAACGTGAAATAAATCAGCGTCTAACTTATCATGATTCATGCTATTTAGGAAGATATAACGGAGTGTATGATCCTCCTAGAGAAATACTTCGTTCCATTCCAGGATTAGAATTAGTAGAGATGAATCGCAGCAAGGAGAATGGTATGTGCTGTGGTGCTGGCGGGGGACTTATGTGGTCAGAGGAGACAACCGGTAACCGAATTAATGTAGCACGTACGGAGCAAGCGATGGCAGTACAGCCAAACATGATATCTAGTGCATGTCCATACTGTTTAACAATGATAAGTGATGGTACAAAAGCAAAAGAAGTAGAAGAGGATATTAGCACGATGGACGTAGCAGAAATACTTGCGTTATCTGTGTTTAGAGAAGAAGAGGTAAAGAGTGCTTAAGCAGCTAGTTATATATTACGTTTATTATATTTATGGAAAAGCAACGGTTTACTCAGAGAAATGTGAGGGGGAGCCATCCTCCTCTATTTTCCAATAAATGAAAAGCAACGTCGCGTCTTGGTTGGAGGTTATGCCAAGCTTTTTATTAGAAGATTGTTTGAGCGAGCGTTCAATCATAAAGAAAGCGTAATCAAAAAAAGAAGGGATGTTTTAAGATGAGAAAATCAGTAATTATCGCAGGTGCAAGAACGCCTTTTGGTAAATTTGGAGGTGCGTTAAAGCCATTAACGGCATCGCAACTTGGCGGTAAGGCAATTGGAGAAGCATTAAAACGTGCGGATATGAATGGCGCAGATATTCATGAAGTGATTATGGGAAATGTTTTGCAAGGTGGACAAGGACAAATACCATCTCGTCAAGCAGCAAGAGAAGCAGGTATTCCATGGGAGGTAAAAACAGAAACCATTAATAAAGTATGTGCTTCTGGATTACGTAGTGTAACACTAGCTGATCAATTAATTCGGCTAGGTGATGAAGAAGTAATTGTAGCTGGAGGAATGGAGAGTATGAGCAATGCCCCGTATATTCTTCCTGATGCTCGGTGGGGTAATCGCATGGGTGATAAGAAAGTAATCGATATGATGGTCCACGATGGCTTAACCTGTTCCTTTAAGGGTGTTCATATGGGTGTTTATGGAAACTCAACAGCTCAAGAGTACGAATTGACTAGAGAAGAGCAGGATGAATGGGCGTACCAAAGTCATCAACGTGCAGTTAAAGCGATAGAGGAAGGGAAATTTGCTAAAGAAATCATTCCAGTAGAAATCCCTCAGCGTAAAGGGGATGCAGTTATCGTTGATACGGACGAAGCCCCTCGGAAAGATACAAGTCTAGAAAAATTAAGTACGTTAAGACCTGCCTTTGACACGGATGGAACGATTACAGCTGGGAATGCTCCTGGTGTTAACGATGGTGCTTGTGCCTTTGTGGTAATGTCAGATGAAAAAGCTGAGGAACTGGAAAAAACACCACTTGCAATCATCCAAGGGCATACAGAAATAGCTGTTCCTGCGAAAGATTTTCCGAAAACACCAGGGCTTGTTATTAATAAGCTGCTAGAGAAGACAGGGTATAAAAAGGATGATATTGATTTATTTGAAATCAATGAGGCTTTTGCGGCAGTTTCGTTAGCAAGTGGAAAGATAGCAGGAATTGATAAGGAGAAGGTAAATGCGAACGGAGGAGCGGTCGCTTTAGGACATCCAATTGGAGCGAGCGGAGCGAGAATTATCTTAACGTTAATATACGAATTAAGACGCAGAGGCGGTGGTTTAGGTATTGCTGCTATTTGTAGTGGCGGTGGCCAAGGGGATGCAATATTGATTGAGGTACCGAAGTAATAGCAATAAACGTATATACAAAGGGATTCTAAAGGAGGTAAAACATGGAAATTAAACGAGTTATGGTAGTTGGCGCAGGACAAATGGGAGCAGGTATTGCACAGGTGTGTGCACAATCAGGTCTCAAAGTACAATTGAATGATAACAATGCTGTTGCATTGGAAAGAGGGATGCAGACGATTCAGAAGCTATTGGATCGGTCTGTGCTAAAAAAAAGGATAACAGAGCAAGAAAAATTGGAAACGCTACAACGCTTATCTGTATCAGAAACGCTACAGGATGCTTCCAAAGCTAATTTAATTATTGAAGCGGTTATTGAGAATATGGAGGTAAAGACAAACATTTTTCGCCAATTAGACGTCATCGCTCCCGTCGATGCGATTCTTGCGTCTAACACCTCATCCTTACCAATAACCGAAATAGCTGCAGTAACAGACAGACCGGAGCAGGTTATCGGTATGCATTTTATGAATCCTGTTCCGGTAATGAAGCTCGTTGAAATTATTCGCGGCTTACAAACAAGTGATCAAACCTACCAAATCATTGAAGATATGGCGAAGAAATTAAGTAAAACACCAATTGCGGTCAATGATTTTCCGGGTTTTGTTTCCAACCGAATCTTGATGCCGATGATTAACGAAGCCATTTATACATTATATGAAGGTATAGCCTCCGTAGAGGATATTGATACATCTATGAAACTAGGAATGAATCATCCGATGGGGCCACTTACACTTGCAGATTTTATTGGCTTAGATACATGTCTATATATTATGGAAGTTCTTCATGAAGGCTTTGCGGATAGTAAGTATCGCCCTTGTCCGTTACTTAGACAATATGTCAAAGCTGGTTGGCTTGGGAAAAAGTCAGGAAAAGGTTTTTATGTGTATAACTGATTCAACATGAATCGACAAAAGGGGGAATACTAATGGTACAGGTAACCGAAGAGCAAAAAATGCTACGTAAAATGGTAAAAGATTTCGCAGAAACAGAAATCGTTCAAGAAATCCCACGGATGGAAGCAGAAGATAGATTTCCACGAGAAGTCTTAAAGAAGATGGGGGATTTAGGGTTAATGGGTATCCCAATCCCAGAAGAATATGGCGGAGCTGGAATGGATTACACATCCTATATTCAAACCATTCACGAAATTTCAAAAGTTAGTGCAACCATTGGTGTTATACTATCTGTCCACACTTCTGTGGGAACAAATCCAATTCTTTATTTTGGGACTGATAAACAAAAACAGTACTACTTACCAAAATTAGCATCTGGTCAATATATTGGTGCTTTTGCATTAACGGAGTCTGGTGCTGGTTCAGATGCAAGTGGTTTAAGGACAAGGGCAGTAAGACATGGAGACAAGTATATATTGAACGGATCAAAAATTTTTATCACAAATGGTGGAGAAGCAAATACATATATCACTTTTGCTCGTACTGGCGATGGAAAGAAGGATATAAGCGCTTTTATCGTTGAGAAAGACACGCCTGGATTAAGCATTGGGAAAAGAGAAAAAAAGATGGGATTACATGGATCTAATACCGTTTCTTTAACATTTGATCAATGCGAAATACCACAAGAGCAGCTGCTAGGAAAAGAAGGTGAAGGATTTAACATAGCCATGCATAATTTAAATATTGGAAGAATTGGAATCGCAGCTCAAGCTTTAGGTATAGGTGAAGCAGCTGTGCAATATGCAACAAATTATGCAAAGGAACGAAAACAATTTGGTGTGTCTATTGCAGATAATCAAGGAATCTCCTTTAAATTAGCTGATATGGCAACTCGATCAGAAGCTGCAAGGTTACTTGTTTATCAAGCTGCTTCTCTTGTTGAACAGGGGAACGACTGTGGGAAGGAAGTTTCCATGGCAAAACTATATGCATCGAAGGCTGCTGTTCAAAATGCCATTGAGGCAGTGCAAATATATGGTGGTTATGGTTATACCGAGGATTATCCTGTGGAAAGGTTATTTAGAGACGCCAAGATTACCGAGATTTATGAAGGTACTAGTGAAATACAGCATATCGTAATTGCCAAACATCTACTTAATAACTAAGGGGGGACAGTAATGAACTTTCAACTGTCAGATGAACAGCAAATGCTGCGAAAAATGGTTGCAGAATTTGCCAAAAAAGAGGTTGAACCAACCGCAGCTGAACGTGACGAAGAAGAACGGTTTGATAGAGAAATCTTTCATAAACTGGCTGAACTAGGATTAACGGGGATACCTTGGCCAGAAGCATATGGAGGAATAGGCGCAGATTACATGAGTTATGTCATTACTGTAGAGGAGCTTTCCCGTGTTTGTGCTTCGACAGGAGTTACGCTATCTGCGCATGTATCATTGGCGAGCTGGCCAATCTACAAATATGGAAATGAAGAACAGAAAAAGAATTTCCTTACACGGCTAGCTACAGGTGAAGCGCTTGGAGCGTACGCACTGTCTGAGCCAGGGGCTGGTAGTGATGTTGTCTCCATGAAAACCACGGCAAAGGAAGAAGCGGATCATTTTGTTTTAAATGGAAACAAGGTGTGGATTACTAATGGTGGTGTAGCAGATATTTATATCGTATTTGCAAAAACAGATGCAGATAAGCAACATAAAGGAATTAGCGCATTCATTGTAGAAAAAGGTACAAAAGGCTTTACATTTGGTAAAAAAGAAAAGAAGTTAGGTATACGTTCCTCACCTACAACAGAACTCGTATTTGAAAATTGTCGAGTTCCTAAAGAGAATCTGTTAGGTAGTGAAGGTGAAGGGTTCAAAATTGCAATGTCAACGCTAGATGGAGGACGCAATGGAATAGCTGCACAAGCGCTAGGTATTGCCCAAGGAGCATTAGATGCTGCTGCCGCTTATGCAAAAGAAAGAGAACAATTTGGCAAGCCTATCGCTCATAATCAGGGTATTTCTTTTAAACTTGCAGATATGGCAACGGAGATAGAAGCGGCAAGACTTTTAACTTATCAAGCTGCCTGGCTAGAGTCGGAGGGGCAGCCTTATGGAAAAGCTTCGGCCATGTCAAAGCTGTTTGCAGGGGATGCAGCGATGCGGATCTCGGTTGAAGCGGTTCAGATATTTGGTGGTTATGGCTATACGAAAGATTATCCAGTTGAACGGTTTATGCGTGATGCCAAGATTACACAAATATATGAAGGTACCAATGAAATACAACGCTTAGTAATAGGAAGAATGATAACTTCCGGAAAGTAGATCGGTAGAAGTAGGAGGTGAAGAAGAATATGGATCCCATTCTTTCTTCCATAAAAGATCAAGAGTTAGTAGAAAAGCGCAGAAATCAAATGATTAAAGGTGCAATGACGCTTTTTAAAGAAAAAGGATTTCATCGTACGACGACCAGAGAAATAGCTAAGGCATCAGGCTTCAGCATTGGAACCTTATATGAATATATTAGGACGAAGGAAGATGTGCTATTTCTTGTATGTGATTCTATTTATCAGCAGGTGTCTGAACGTTTAGAAGCGCAGATTGATTTGAATAATTCGTCTGTGGATCATTTTAAAAATGCAATTCGTTCATATTTCCGATTAATGGATGAAATGCAAGAAGAAGTACTTATTATGTATCAGGAAGTGAAATCTTTAGAAAAAGAGATAAAAGAATATGTATTGCAAAAGGAAAGAGACATGGTATCTATGCTTGAGCGTGTCATCTCTACTTGTTTTCCCGGTTCAATTTCTCAGCGAGATCGAGAATTGCTAGCAAATAATATTTTTATACAAGGACAAATGTGGGGGTTTAGAAGATGGATGCTACAAAAACAATTTACGCTTGAAGAGTACATGGATAGACAGATCCATTTTTTGATGAGCAGTATAACTGCTTCGGAATAAATCCATCACCGATTACTTCTTAAATTCAATATATCAAGATTTACAAAAAAGTACTACTGCATATGTATGCTATTTTTAGACTTCTAAATATTAAAAAATAGTGAAACCGTAAAAAGCTTCATATTTTTTCTGCTTAATTGCTAGCATAAACCCTGTATATTTGTTTATAATGTATGGTATGGTTAAAGGTAGTAGGAAGACTACTAGAAATACTTATTCAATAAACAAATAGTTAAATTAGGCAAAATAAGCCATCAATATACAAGTAAAGGGAGTGCGTTACCGTGAGCTTGAAAAATTATAGCCACGAAGAAATTCAACATATGTCTATGATTGAAGTAGCTAATTTAATTCTTTTGGATGAGAAAAAAGCTTTTCATTTTAAAGACGTATTTGATAAGATAGCAGAATTAAAAGGATTTACAGACGGAGAAAAAGAAGCTAATATTGCCCAATTTTATACGGATTTGAACGTAGATGGTCGTTTTATTACTACTGGTTCAAATATGTGGGGATTAAAACGCTGGTATCCTGTAGAGCAAATGGATGAAGAAGTTACCGTCGCACCTAAAAAGAAGAAAAAAGCGAAGAAGAAAAAAGAAGAAGATGTAGAAGATGATTTAGATGTTGTAGAAGATGATCTAGAGATTTTTGAAGACGATTTTGATATCGATGATATGGATGAAGAGATTGATGAGGAATTCGATGAAGAATTTGATGAAAATGATGAGGATTATGAAGAAGACGATGACGATAATGAAGAGTTAGAGCGTTAAAAGTGTTAAATAATGGATTTGAAGTAAGCTTGACTTTTTATAGCTGGATCAGTACAATTTAAATTGGGCTCTTTTATTTTAATTATCGAAGCGTTTCCCCATCCAACTTGGGGAGGCGCTTTTATTATTTTTCAGCAGATAAGTACAAGATAAATGTAATAGATAAAGCTACCCATCATTTACCCATTCATTTAACAAATCAAGATAAGAAAATCATGTAAAGAAAGAGGGAAAGACGATGACAAAGTATATATTTGTGACTGGAGGAGTTGTATCTTCTTTAGGGAAAGGAATTACAGCTGCTTCCTTGGGACGTTTGTTGAAAAATCGCGGTCTAAAGGTAACTATTCAAAAGTTTGACCCATATATTAATGTTGATCCTGGAACGATGAGTCCTTATCAGCACGGGGAAGTATATGTAACCCAGGACGGCGCGGAAACAGATTTGGACTTGGGGCATTATGAACGATTTATTGATATTAATCTGAATAAATATAGTAATATAACAACCGGTAAAGTCTATTCGAGTGTAATTCGTAAAGAACGTAGAGGCGATTATTTAGGTGGAACAGTTCAAGTCATTCCACATATTACTAATGAAATTAAAGAGCAAGTTTTTCGTGCCGGTGAAGCAACAGGTGCAGATGTAGTGATAACCGAAATCGGTGGCACAGTAGGTGATATTGAATCCTTGCCATTTTTAGAAGCAATTCGTCAAATCAAGAAGGATGTAGGAAGAGATAGTGTAATGTATTTGCATTGTACGCTTGTTCCTTATATTAAGGCTGCTGGTGAAATGAAAACGAAGCCTACCCAACATAGTGTTAAAGAGTTACGTTCGCTAGGAATTCAACCTGATGTAATTGTATTACGTACAGAAAGTGCGATTAGCAAAGAAATGAAGGAAAAAATTGCTTTATTCTGTGATATTAATGAAAAAGCGGTTATAGAAATGCGAGATGCAGATACGCTATATCAAGTGCCTATCTCCTTGCAGGAACAGCAATTAGATCAACTAACATGTAGTCATTTTGGACTTGATTGCCAAGAAGCAGATATGGAAGAGTGGAAAACGCTTGTATCTAAAGTACGTAATTTATCCAAAAAAGTGGATATCGCACTTGTTGGGAAATATGTTGAATTACCGGATGCATATATTTCCGTTGTCGAAGCATTAAAACACGCTGGTTTTGTTTATGATGCAGATATTAATGTACATTGGATTAATTCTGAGAAGCTAGATCAGGAAACGATTCATAAATCTTTAGAAAATGTAGATGGTATCTTAGTTCCGGGAGGATTTGGAGATCGTGGTATAGAAGGGAAAATTGTAGCTATTCAATATGCTAGAGAAAATAAAATCCCATTTTTGGGAATTTGTTTAGGGATGCAACTAGCAACAGTTGAGTTTGCTCGTAATGTACTGGATTTGCAAGGAGCACATTCAGCAGAAATTGATCCGAGTACACCTTATCCAATTATTGATTTATTACCAGAGCAGAAAGATGTTTCTGACTTAGGTGGTACATTGAGGTTAGGTATATATCCTTGCAAGCTTCAAGACAATACGAAAACAAGAGCAGCTTATGATGGTGAAGAATTTATTGAAGAAAGACATCGACACCGTTACGAGTTTAACAATGCGTATCGTGACCAAATGATAGAACATGGATTTGTCTTTTCTGGTACAAGTCCAGATGGTCGACTTGTTGAAACAATTGAAATTGAAGATCATCCATGGTTTGTTGCTAGTCAATTTCATCCGGAGTTTACCTCCCGTCCAACAAGACCTCAATCGTTATTTAAAGGATTTATTGGAGCAGCAGTAAAACAAAATGAAGCGAAAAAATAATGGATCAAGAGGCTGGGACAAAACCCAGTAGAATAAAAAAGTGTCACGCACCAGTTGATTGGTGTGTGACACTTTTTTATCTAATTTAATAATTTTTGTACGCAAAAAGGATACCTTCTGATAAAGTTAAAGTAACCACACCATAACAGAATCGGAGGCATCCTTTTATGTTTAAACATTATAACATGAATCAAATAATTTTGCCGCTAGATTTAGAAATCAAACTTCAAGAAAATGATATAGCTTACACCATTCATCATGTCATAGAGAGTATCTCAGTTCAGCTTGTAAGGATTGCCTCTGGATTTATCTTACATATAATAGGCAGTAAGCCCCCACCTCACGCAATGATGAACCCAATATGGATAAGTGGGGATCGACTGCCAGTAAATGTCCGATTGGTTTAAAGGCCTTTAGATCATACCCTTGTGGTACGAACAATCAGTGAGGGTATACAAAATCCCCACTGATTGAAGTTTCACTTTATAAAAGCGTTTCACTATTTTGTCAGGCGTACGCGCTTTGGTTGCCCACTTTTCGCTGGAGTCTTTCCTCCTTTTAAAAAACCCTCTTCTGTTGCTTTAAGGGAAATGAATGTTTTTTTGTACTAAGTTAAGAAAGTATAAAATCGGTGCAATGACTGCGTTAAGCCAAGTAGTTATTTTGAAATGTTAGATGTATATTGGTGCTCCGACTAATTACTTCGCTTTCCGAGGGCACGGCCTCAACTAACTTTGCAAAGAAGAACACGTTGCAAAGTGGATTTTCGGCTCGCGCAATTCCCGCAGGAGTCTACGTAATTAGTCTCCGCTATGAGAAGGTGCAACAATACTGTCATAAGTAATAGGTTGACTTTTTTTACAATGGGTAAAGTGAAAATCGCTATCCGTGAGTATAAAAGCAGCTGTGTTACTTCATGCTAGCGTTGTAGAGCCTAATAATAGCGAAGGGCGGCCACTTCAACTCCTGTGGGAAATGTTTGACCTGAAGATCCACTTTTTTGAGCGGGTTTTGCTAAAAAAGTTAGCTGAAGGACAAACCCCACGGAAAGGGAAGTGGGCAGCCGGAGTGGTGGTCAAGCAGTAGCTATTATTCCATAATAGCTACTAGAGGAAGCTTAAATCTGAGCATTTAGTGATAAGGACTGAGCGAATTTTGCTCCGTTTTTTTAGGTCTATTTCCTTGCGCTTCTTACGAGTTGAGTATGTATAATCAGTAAAAACCTAATATGACAGCAGGATATCATCTTGTTCATATAGAATATAAGTGATGGGGGATAAATGCTTTTGGAAAGGGGATATTCATTATATGAAAAAGAAAATTTTAATTGTCGATGACCAACCTGGAATCTGTATGCTACTGACAGATATCCTTACAAATGAAGGTTATCATGTGGAAACTGCGAAAACAGGTAAAGAAGGATTGGACAAAGTCACTTCCTCTTCTTTCCAATTATTAATGATTGATTATAAGCTGCCAATTTATAATGCATTCGAGGTAATACGATTGATGAATCAAACAGGTGTATCTACACGAACTATTGTAATGAGCGGTATAACAGAAGAAGTTATTCGTGAGAATGAAGATTGTAGCAACGTAGAAAGTGTGCTAACGAAGCCTTTTAATATCCAAGAAGTATGTGATTTGGTCAAATCAATTATTGGTTGACTAGCAGGATTGTTGCGACTTTGAGTTGTTGTTGGTATTCTAATATTGTAATTAAATTATTTTCAAATAGGTGCATAGTTCATCTAAGAGGAGGATATATATGCCATTAGTATCAATGAAAGAGATGCTAGAAAAAGGGAAAGACAATGGTTATGCAGTTGGTCAGTTCAATTTAAATAACCTGGAATACGCACAAGCGATTCTTCAGGCAGCAGAAGAAGAGAACTCCCCAGTAATCCTTGGGGTATCAGAAGGTGCTGCTAAATATATGGGTGGCTTCAACGTTGTTGTATCAATGGTGAAGGCACTTATGGAATCGTATGGTACAACCGTACCTGTTGCTATACATTTAGATCATGGTTCAAGTTTTGCTAAGTGTGCAGAAGCTATTCACGCTGGCTTTACATCCGTAATGATTGATGCATCTCATGATCCACTTGAAGAAAACATAGCAATTACTAAAAAGGTTGTGGAACTAGCTCATCTTCATGGTGTATCCGTTGAAGCTGAATTGGGAACAGTTGGTGGTCAAGAAGATGATGTGATAGCAGACGGTGTTATTTATGCTGATCCAAAGGAATGTAAAGAATTAGTGGATCAAACTGGTATTGATTGTTTAGCTCCAGCGCTTGGTTCAGTGCACGGACCATACAAAGGAGAACCCAATTTAGGATTTAAAGAAATGGAAGAAATTCTTTCAACTGTTAAATTACCGTTAGTTTTACATGGTGGTACGGGAATCCCTACTAAAGATATTCAGCGTGCTATTTCTTTAGGTACTGCGAAAATCAATGTGAATACGGAGAACCAAATCTCTCAAACAAACGCTGTACGTCAAGTATTAAAAGATAAGCCTGAGCTTTATGATCCACGTAAATACCTAGGACCTGGTACAGAAGCAATCAAGCAAACCGTTATTGGCAAGATGCGTGAATTTGGTTCATCACAACAAGCATAATCGGTAACAGCTTATTAGTTAGGAGGCGACAATCAATGAAATTCTTTATTGATACAGCCAATATTGATGAAATTCGTGAGGCAAATGCACTTGGCGTTTTAGATGGTGTCACAACTAACCCAAGTTTAGTTTCTAAAGAGGATGTATCTTTTCACGATCGATTACGTGAAATCACAGAAGAAGTTTCTGGATCTGTGAGTGCAGAGGTGATTTCCGAGGATGCAGAAGGAATGATTCGTGAAGGGAAAGAACTTGCGGCAATCGCACCAAACATAACAGTTAAAGTTCCAATGACATTGGAAGGACTAAAAGCTGTTAAAGCATTTAGCGAATTGAATATTAAAACCAACGTTACGCTAATTTTCAATGCTAATCAAGCGCTACTTGCTGCGCGTGCAGGAGCTACGTATGTTTCACCTTTTCTAGGTAGATTAGATGATATTGGCCATGACGGTATGGTATTAATTGAAACCATTTCAGAGATATTTAATAAACATGATATTCATGCACAAATAATTGCGGCTTCTATACGTCATCCACTACATGTTATAGATGCTGCTAAAAAGGGTGCGCATATTGCTACTATTCCGTTTAAAGTATTGGAGCAGCTGGTAAAACATCCATTAACTGATCAGGGAATCGAGAAATTCCTTGCTGATTGGAATAAGCAAAAATAATTGCATAATAATGGAAGAAGTACACATCCTAAGGAACAGAAGCAGCAGTACTTGCTGCAAATAAGTTTGCAAGTCAATGTTAGCATAATTCGATGCTAATCATGTTCCTTGCCTAAGTGGGGTTATCTTAATGCAAAAAATGTTAGTTGAAGGTGGCCATGTTCTAAATGGCAAAGTACGAATCAGCGGAGCGAAGAATAGTGCTGTAGCGCTATTGCCAGCCGCGATTTTAGCTGATTCTAATGTAACTATTGAAGGACTACCAGAGATTTCAGACGTATATACATTAGGCGATTTACTTGAGGAAATCGGTGGTACGGTTTCCTGGGATGGACAAACCGTTCATATCAATCCTGAGAATATGATTGCCATGCCTCTCCCTAATGGGAAAGTGAAAAAGCTTAGAGCCTCCTATTATTTTATGGGAGCAATGCTAGGAAAATTTAAAAAGGCAGTTATCGGACTTCCGGGTGGTTGTTTTTTAGGACCACGTCCAATCGATCAGCATATTAAAGGGTTTGAAGCACTTGGTGCAGAGGTAACGAATGAACAAGGAGCTATTTACCTTCGGGCGAATGAACTTAGAGGTGCAAGAATCTACCTTGATGTTGTAAGCGTTGGTGCAACAATCAATATCATGTTAGCTGCAGTAAAGGCAAAAGGAAAAACAGTTATTGAGAATGCTGCAAAGGAACCTGAAATAATTGATGTGGCTACACTGCTTACGAATATGGGAGCAAAAATAAAAGGGGTAGGTACGGATGTAATCCGGATTGAAGGAGTACCTTCGCTTAATGGTTGCAGACATACTATTATCCCTGATCGTATTGAAGCAGGTACTTACACGATAGCTGCTGCAGCACAAGGGAAAGAGGTTATCATCGATAATGTAATTCCTCCTCATTTGGAATCACTTTTAGCTAAGCTACGTGAGATGGGGATATCTATTGAAGAGAGTGCGGAACAGTTACTTATTGCTCCTAAAAGTCCATTGAAAAGTGTTGATATAAAAACACTTGTTTACCCAGGATTTCCGACAGACCTACAACAGCCATTTACTACCTTGTTGACGAAAGCGGTAAATACGGGTGTGGTTACAGACACGATTTATTCTGCTCGCTTAAAGCATATAGATGAATTAAGAAGAATGAATGCGTCTATTAAAGTAGAAGGTGGATCTGCTATTGTCTCTGGCCCCGTTCAGCTACAAGCTGCTAAAGTTAACGCTACGGATCTCCGAGCAGGTGCCGCATTAATAATTGCTGGACTTATGGCAGATGGAGTTACCGAAATAACTGGACTCGATCATGTTGATCGAGGATATGAGAAAATCACAGATAAATTAACCGACCTAGGTGCTAAAATTTGGCGTGAAGAATTGACAGATCAAGAAATTATACAACTACAGAATTCTTAGAGAGAAGTTAGCATAAGGTTAGGGAATACCTTTGTAAAAATTCTTCTCGGGATGAGGATATTTTACAAAAGGGAGAGATACGTAATGGAAAGAAGTTTAACAATGGAATTGGTTCGGGTTACCGAAGCAGCCGCATTAAAATCTGCTCGTTGGATGGGTAGAGGTAAAAAAGATGAAGCAGATGATGCAGCAACAACAGCTATGCGTGATGTATTTGATACTATTCCAATGCAAGGTACTGTAGTTATCGGTGAGGGAGAAATGGATGAAGCTCCAATGTTATATATTGGGGAACAGCTTGGCACAGGTCATGGACCTGGAGTAGACGTTGCTGTTGATCCACTTGAAGGTACAAGTATTGTTGCAAATGGTTCATGGAATGCACTAGCAGTTATTGCTATTGCTGACAAAGGTACATTATTACATGCACCAGATATGTATATGCAGAAAATTGCTGTTGGACCAGAGGCTGTTGGGAAGATTGATATCAATGCATCAACGATAGAAAACCTTCAGGCAGTAGCAAAGGCAAAAAATAAAGCTGTTGAAGATGTTGTGGTAACTGTTCTAGATAGACCTAGACATGAGAAATTGATTCAAGAAATTCGTGACGCAGGAGCGCGTATTAAATTAATTTCTAATGGTGATGTAGCAGGTGCAATTAACACCGCTTTTGATGAAACGGGTGTAGACATTTTACTGGGAACTGGTGGTGCTCCTGAGGGGGTTATAGCTGCAGTTGCATTAAAATGTCTAGGCGGTGAAATGCAAGGGAAGCTCGTGCCATCTAACACAGAGGAAGAAGAACGTTGTGAAAAAATGGGAATAGCTGATTTGAACAAAGTACTTACGATGAAAGACTTCTGTAGTGGTGATGATGCTATTTTCGCGGCTACTGGTGTAACAGATGGTGAATTACTAAAAGGTGTACAATTTAAGGGTACAAAGGCTAAAACAGAAACCATTGTAATGCGTGCGAAAAGTGGTACAGTACGATTTATTGATGGTGCGCATAGCCTGCAGAAAAAACCTGATCTTGTTATTAAACCAGAATAACGTATGAAAATAATGAAATGTGGTTACAACTGTTGTGTGTAGCTATACTTTCTTTTTTAGAGATGATAGAAAAGGAAGCCAGTCAAGTGTAGTGGCTTCCTTTTCTATATAAACTACAAAATTTAGCATGTGCTGTATTTTAAAAGCGAACAATAATTGGAATTAGTGATATACGTAATAAATAATCACTAGCTACCTCAATGTAAATGATGACACAACCTCTAAATCTTTAAGATTTTCTATGATATTTGTCATTATGGTGTTGAATATTAATCATCAAAAGAGTATTATGGTATATGTTTAATACATGATTATATCGTTGGACTTCTAATCTAGCTTCCGAAATTTTCTTCATTTCTACAAGGACAGACCTTCCAAAAAAGAAGTGAAAATCACAAACTCGTAATAATGCAATGGGTTTTAGTAATTATATTTTTTCTATGTTTAATATTAAATAGGCGTGGTGATTTTATGGCAGGATTAACTATCTCCCATCTGGAGACGTTAACATTGAAAGAAATTTATGCATTAGCAAGGGAGTATAAAGTCTCTTATTATGCAAAGTTAACGAAAAAAGAACTTATTTTTGCAATTTTAAAAGGACAGGCTGAAAAAGATGGGTATCTATTTATGGATGGGATTTTAGAGATTATTCCATCAGAAGGATTCGGCTTCTTAAGACCTATTAATTATTCCCCGAGTGCAGAGGATATTTATATATCTGCATCGCAAATTCGTCGCTTTGATTTACGAAATGGGGATAAAGTATCTGGTAAAGTTCGTCCACCTAAAGAAAATGAAAGATATTACGGGTTATTACATGTAGATGCGGTAAATGGTGATGATCCTGAAACAGCGAAGGAAAGAGTTCACTTCCCAGCTCTAACGGCATTGTATCCAGATCGTCTAATGAAACTTGAGACAGAAACAAATAAATTGTCTACGCGTATCATTGATTTAATGACACCGGTAGGTTATGGTCAACGAGGTTTAATTGTTGCACCCCCTAAAGCTGGTAAAACAATGCTTCTAAAAGAGATCGCAAACAGTATTTCTGAAAACCATCCAGATGCAAAGCTTATTATTCTACTTGTTGATGAACGTCCAGAGGAAGTAACTGATATTGAAAGATCTGTACATCCTGATGTTGATGTAGTAAGTTCTACATTTGATGAAGTACCAGAGAGTCATATTAAAGTTTCAGAATTAGTGCTGGAAAGAGCAATGCGTTTAGTGGAGCATAAACGTGATGTTATTGTGCTAATGGATAGTATTACGCGGCTGGCGCGAGCATACAATCTGGTTATCCCTCCAAGCGGGCGTACACTTTCTGGTGGTATTGATCCTGCGGCATTTCACCGTCCAAAACGATTCTTTGGAGCAGCGAGAAATATTGAAGAAGGCGGAAGCTTTACAATTCTTGCTACAGCATTAGTTGATACAGGATCACGGATGGATGATGTAATTTATGAAGAGTTCAAGGGCACAGGTAACATGGAATTACATTTAGATCGTAACCTTGCCCAACGTAGAATCTTTCCTGCAATTGATATTCTACGTTCAGGTACAAGAAAAGAAGAATTACTTGTAGAAAAAGCCCATCTAGATAAAATGTGGGCAATCCGTAAAACAATGCAAGATTCAAATGACTTCCTCGAACGTTTCCTAAGGCGGCTTAAATCTTCAAAAAATAATGAAGAATTTTTCCAATTAATGGACGAAGAAATGAAACGCCGTGGCACTAAGAGGTAAAGCGTCAACTTCAATTATTTAATTCTATACTATTGCATTCAGATGGCCAGACTGTTATAATCTTTTTATGTGAGTTTAGATAAGGTATTGTACCTATGACGGCTCTTACAATAACTCTGTTTCCAAAGGACTCAGGGCAAAAAGGAGTGGAATAACATGAAAAAGGAAATTCATCCAGAATACAGAAAAGTAGTATTTCTTGATACAAGCTCAGATTTTAAATTCTTGAGTGGTTCAACAAAGTCTTCTGACGAAACAATTGAGTGGGAAGATGGTAACACATACCCATTGATTCGTGTGGAGATCAGTTCAGAATCACATCCTTTCTACACTGGTAAACAAAAAGCTGATAAAGTTGGCGGCCGCGTAGATCGATTCAAGAAAAAATATAATATGAAATAAATAGCAGGAACACGTTGATGTCCTAGCTAGAATTATTGAAAATAACCTTAAAAACAGGCAAAACGTCTAATCTTTGCCTGTTTTTTACTTTTTACTACGAGAGAATGTGGAAAGAGGACGAACCAGACGTTATCATGTTATTCTGATATATTAACAGCGTTTTTTAATAAATGCTTTATTTCCATGTAAGGTAAAATAAATGACGGGTAAACTACTAAGATACATTGTAATTATTGAAAGAGAGGACACTTATCATGTATGTGATGAAGCAAAGTGGTTGGGTCGAAGTAATATGTGGCAGTATGTTCTCTGGTAAATCTGAAGAACTAATCCGCCGTGTTCGTCGAGCAACCTATGCAAACCTATCAGTACGAGTGTTTAAACCAGCTATTGATAATCGATATGAAGAAGAGGCAGTTGTTTCGCATAACGGTACTTCAATTATTGCTAGACCGGTGAGTAGTTCAGATGAGTTATTAGAGCATATGGATGAAAAAGTAGACATCGTTGGCATTGATGAGGTCCAATTTTTTGATGAGAATATAGTTGACACAGTTGAAGAATTAGCAAATAAAGGGATTCGTGTGATTACTGCTGGCTTGGATACAGATTTTCGCGGAGAACCATTTGGACCAATGCCGAAGCTAATGGCTTTAAGTGAGTCGGTGACGAAGCTGAATGCCATCTGTCCGATTTGCGGTTCACCAGCTAGCCGTACACAACGTTTGATTAATAATAAGCCCGCTTCGTATGATGATCCAATTATTTTAGTCGGAGCATCGGAGTCTTATGAGCCAAGATGCCGCCATCATCACGAAGTGCCTAATAAACCAACGAATGCTATTTTAAATAGCTTATCGAAGCTATCAAGATCAAGGGGTTGACTAAAAGCAGCTCCATACCTACATACTGGAATATACTCGCTTTCTGCGTCCAGCCCTCTTGGGCTTTACATCGTTTCTTTTTTCGCAGGAGCCTCGTATATTCCAGTTTCTATATTAAATATAATCCCCACTAATTGCAGTTTCGCTTTATATATCCTTTGTTTTTACTGTTTAAAAGCGTTTTAAACCCGATAAACTGGTTGTATAAGAATAGAATGATAAGAAGGAAGTACAAGCGACAACTAAACATTTGGTTTTAAGTTAAAATTGTTTTGTACTTCGCTGTATAACAATGCATAAATATATTCTGTATGTGTAATAGAAAAAATCATATAATAGATGAGCAAGTGGGTATAACTTTGACCTCATAACGTGAGTATACTATAATTATACTGTTAATCAGAAAGAGGTGGCCGTGATGCTAGAACGTTTACAGTCTTTAGAAGATCGTTACAATAAATTAAATGAAATGTTAAGTGATCCGGAAATTATAAATGATTCCAAGAAACTACGTGAATATTCAAAAGAGCAAGCTGGGCTGGAAGATGTTGTTCAAGCTTTTCGAGAGTATAAAGATATGACATCCCAACTGAAGGATGCAAAGGAAATGCTAGAAGATAATCTAGATGAAGAAATGCAAGAAATGGTGAAATTGGAGATAACCGAGCTCAACGATAATATAGTAGAACTAGAAGATAAAATGAAGATTCTTCTATTACCAAAAGACCCCAATGACGATAAAAACGTGTTCATGGAAATTCGTGGTGCAGCTGGTGGTGATGAAGCAGCACTATTTGCTGGAGATTTATATCGTATGTATTCTCGCTATGCAGAGCAGTATGGCTGGAAAATTGAAGTAATGGAAGCGAGTACGACAGGTGTTGGTGGCTATAAAGAAATTATCTTTATGATAAACGGTAAAGGCGCTTTTTCTAAACTTAAATTTGAAAATGGTGCACATCGGGTTCAACGTGTTCCGGAAACAGAATCCGGAGGAAGGATTCATACCTCTACAGCGACCGTGGCAGTCCTACCGGAAGCTGAGGAAGTGGAAGTGGATATTCATGAAAAGGATATCCGTGTTGATACGTTTGCATCCAGCGGACCTGGTGGGCAAAGTGTTAATACTACGATGTCAGCAGTACGTCTAACACATCTTCCAACTGGAGTTGTCGTTTCGATTCAAGATGAAAAATCTCAAATTAAAAATAAAGAAAAAGCTATGAAGGTACTTCGTGCCCGTATTTATGATAAGTATCAACAGGAAGCACAAGCCGAGTATGATGAAAATAGAAAATCTGCTGTTGGTACTGGAGATCGTTCGGAGCGTATTCGTACGTATAATTTCCCGCAAAATCGTGTGACAGATCATCGAATCGGTTTAACTATACAAAAGTTGGATCAAATATTGCAAGGTAAACTAGATGAATTTATTGACGCATTAGTTATGGAAGAGCAAACTAAAAAGCTGGAGCAAATTGGTGAATAGTATGAAAAAGAATAGGCAATATGAAGTCCTCGAATGGGCTTCTCTTTTTTTAGAAAAGCATCATAGGGAAAAAAGAGTAGCAGAACTTCTTCTGCAGCATCACCTACAGGTTTCACGCTCTGAATTTTTTGTGACAATGCGTGACTCCGTACCGGAAGAAGTGATAGCAAGATATGAAAAGGATATAGTGAAGCATGCTAAACAAGGGGTACCCATTCAACATCTGATTGGCTATGAATCATTTTATGGTAGAACATTCCATGTTAATCAACATGTACTTATCCCGAGACCAGAGACAGAAGAGCTTGTACAACATGTTATACAATATACAAATTCGAAGATTGTGGATAAGATACCAACAATTGTGGATGCGGGGACTGGAAGTGGCATTATAGCGATTACACTTGCGTTAGAATTAAAAAATGCCTCTATATATGCCACTGATATATCTAATAAAGCATTGGCTACAGCAAGAGAAAATTCTCAGCATTATCATACCAATATACGTTTTTATCAAGGAGATTTTTTAATACCATTAATAGAGCAGCATATGCAGGTAGATATTATTGTTTCAAACCCTCCTTATATATCAAGAGATGAGGTATCAGAATTATCGGATACTGTTAAGAATTTTGACCCCGAGCTTGCCTTATTTGCCGATGAAAATGGACTTGCAGCATATAAACAAATTCTATCCCAGTCTAAACAGGTATTACGTAAGAATGGCTGTATTGCATTTGAAATTGGTCATGAACAAGGTGAAGCTGTGACATTCCTAGTGAAAAAAACGTATCCTAATAGTGACATAAACGTTCTAAAGGACATAAACGGCAAGGATCGTATCTTGTTTGCAAAGCTATAAAAATATGATTTTATCGAATACTAGTTTAAATTTATCACTTCCTGACAATACTGTTTTCTATAGTTAGTAGGGAGGTACAGGATAATGAAGAAACTAGTATTTTTTGTTTTTATAATAGTTATTCTTATGTTAAGTATACCTGCACAAATTACCGGTAAGGATACCGATGAAAAGGGTATGAATCAATCGTATCAAGTAATACCTGATGATGCCATTCGCTTACGAATTCTAGCGAACAGTGATAGTGAGGAAGATCAACAATTAAAAAGACTTGTACGAGATCGAGTAAATGAAGAAATCACCAAATGGGTAGAAGAGATTACAGACATTGAAGCAGCTAGAAGATTAATAGAGGAACGTACACCAGAAATTAAGGAAATAATAGCTAATGCTATGGATGAATCAGGTAATTCTAATGCTTTTCAAGTGAAATATGGAAAGAACGTAACGTTTCCAGCAAAAGTGTATGGTTCATACGTCTACCCAGCTGGTGAATATGAAGCGGTTCTCATCACGATAGGTAAGGGACAAGGTGCTAATTGGTGGTGTGTTCTATTTCCTCCATTGTGTTTTCTTGATTTTTCAAATGGTACTAGTGCTGTAGCTGCTGAATCGAAGGAGAAAAAGGAAGCAGAGGAGCAAGAAATGGCAAAGCAAGAGGAAAAAACGGAGGTCAAATTTTTTCTATTTGAATGGCTAGGGTGGTCATAGATATACCATTTTTTGCATAGAATGAGGTAAATGGTTAAAGACTATTAAATCTAGATAGAGGTGAATAAAATGAATTTAATTCCAGCTTATAAAGCTTCTTCTGAACAAATAGAGCATTTTTTAAAAAATAACCCTAATGTGAATCAAGAAAGTCTACTTCGGAAAGGGTATGTGGTTGAATTAAGAGGAGAGATAGAAGGTTGCTTTATACTAGAAGAAATGGAAGAAGGAACTTATTGGTTAAAGCAACTATATATTACACAATCAGAAGCGGCGCATCTTCCTGTTTTATTAGAATCTATCCTTTTAATGGCTAAGCAGCAGCATGCTGAGCGAGTATATGTGCATAGTCATCAGCCGGTTGTTGATATCTTATTGGAAGCGTTACAATTCCATCCACAAAAGGAAAAAGTTTTCGTGGATAAGTATGATAAATCAAACGGTAATTGGTGGTTGTATCATGTGTCCTAAGGAATTCCACAAACATATCAACAAAAACTGTGGATATCCACCGTATTTATTGTGGATAAATGTGTATAATTCAAACATTAGTTAGTATAACTAAATTATTAAAGAATAATGCTGTGGATAAATTGAATTGTGATGATGTGTATAACTTAACTCTCTATAGTTATCTAGTTGAAGGGAAATTAAGATGAGTCACTTCTTGCTTTCTATGGGAAATGCTTAGAATACTCTAGGATCAACAGCTGCTTGTTCATTTAGGAATCGACCGAGGGTGTTTTTCATTTAGCTTCGAATTTTATTTTTCAAGTTTCAAGGAAAAGATAAGTTAGGGAACGTACAGAGTATTTATGCAAGCTGAATGTATACTTGTTCCATTGCGAAAACATCTGCTATCTACTAAAATGATTATAGTAGAAAAGAGGTAACAACATTGATGGAAACAAAGTATTGGAAATTAACAAAACAAGAAAAAATAGATATAGAGATGATTCAAGAAGCCTCCACACTTTTAAAGCAAGGCGAAACGGTAGCATTTCCAACCGAAACAGTTTATGGATTAGGTGCAGACGCTACCAATTCTGAGGCGGTTAGCAAAATCTTTGTAGCCAAGGGTCGACCTCAGGATAATCCGCTTATTGCACATGTTGCTAATAAACAACAGTTAGAGCGACTTGTGTGTGGATGGCCCGCATATGTGGATAAGTTAATGGAAGCTTTTGCTCCTGGACCGCTTACTTTTGTTTTGCCGAGTAATGGGGTATGTGCAGAAAACGTAACAGCGGGCTTATCAACCATTGGCGTGAGAATCCCAAGTCATCCGATAGCAAGGTGGTTACTCCGTGTATGTGATCTACCAATAGCAGCGCCTAGTGCAAATTTATCAGGAAAGCCTAGTCCTACTAGTGCGGAACACGTTTGGACTGATTTACAAGGGAAAATTGCTGGGGTAGTGGATGGCGGAACAACTGGTGTTGGATTGGAATCAACGGTGATAGATTGTACACAAGATATTCCTATTATCCTCCGTCCAGGTGGCATTACACAGGAGGAAATAAAAGAAATAACTGGGGCTGTTATGATTGATCCAGCTTTGGCAAATCAATCCGAAAGACCTAAATCACCAGGTATGAAATATAAACATTATTCACCAGAAGTTCCTTTATATATTGTGGAGGGTTCTTTAGAAGCGATTCAACGAAAAATCAACCAGTTGAAAATGGAGGGAAAGCTGGTGGGCTTAATGGCAAGTACAAAGGCTACCAACCATTTAACTGCGGATGAAGTCATCCCGCTAGGAGATAATCTTACTCAAATCGCGTCAAAATTATATGATGCATTACGAACGTTCAAGAACGGAAAAGTTGACATTATTATTAGTGAGTCCTTTTCAGAGAAAGGGATCGGACAGGCAGTGATGAATCGTTTAAAAAAAGCTGCAAGCCAGTATATAGAATTAAATTGAGGCAATGCCATAAGACGAATATATGTTCGATTGATTCGAATGTCTTTAGGTCATACCCTTCTGGTACTAGCAATCAGTAAAGCTTCACTTTATAACTGGAGAAAGCCAGACAAGTTCGAAAATTAGCTGAAACGTTTCGAATCTGTCTGGCTTTTGCTTTCTATAAAATCTGATTGTTAGGTGGTTTGTATAAATCACTTTCCCTATGTTCATATTCCATGTAGGACATGCATATAGTTTATAAGCGTGTCCTAGGGGGATTATCGATGTCGGGGTATATTGGAGAATTTACGGCTTTGTTGTTCTTATCGTTAGCACTTGGCCTAGACGCATTTTCTGTAAGCCTGGGATTGGGTATGCAGCGCTTGCGTCTGAAACGAATAGCGTTAATAGGCATAGTCGTTGGACAATTTCATGTCATTATGCCCTTTATAGGAATCATTTTAGGGAGAATAATTTCGGAACAAATTGGTCATCTAACGACACTAGCTGGAGGGCTATTACTCATAGGTATTGGTGCACAAATAATGTTCTCTGCATTTAATCATCAAGCAAAGAAAATCATCCAGCCTATAGGAGGAGGACTGATCTTACTAGCATTCGGACTGAGTATTGATAGCTTTTCAGTGGGACTTAGTCTGGGGATATCTGGAGTAAAAACAATTGTGGCGTTATTGCTTTTTGGAATAATTAGTTCCATCCTTTGTTGGGTCGGATTGCTCTTAGGTAGGAAGGTACGAGGATTCCTAGGTGTTTACAGTGAATTATTAGGAGGTAGTATTCTAATCGGATTTGGGTTTCGATTATTGTTTGGGTAAGCCCGATTGTCATTATAATCTATAATTATTGATTCAGATAATGAGAGCGTATTATATTTTATTCGCTTTCTCGGGTAAGCTTATGGTGAATAGAAAACAAGCGACTCAGGAGGAGAATCATGCTATCTAATCTTACGTTTAGGCTTGCTAATCTCGATGATCTCAATGACATTGTCAAGTTACTAGCTGATGATAAGCTTGGGGAAGTAAGAGAAAAATATGAAAACCCATTACCTCTAAGCTATCACCAAGCTTTTCAAGCCATTGACTCAGATCCAAATAATAGCTTATGTGTGGTAGAAAAGGAAAATCGAGTGGTAGGTGTACTGCAAATTACATTCACACCATATCTTACATACCAGGGAGGCTGGAGAGCAACCATAGAAGGAGTAAGAATTGATGCATCTGTAAGAGGACGTGGTGTGGGGAAGAAATTTATGGAGTGGTCTATTCAACAAGCTAAGGAGAAAGGTTGCCATGTTATACAGTTAACGACAGATAAACAACGACCAGATGCACTAGCTTTTTATCAACAGCTTGGATTTACCAATTCTCATGAAGGATTGAAATTACATCTTGAAAATTAAGCTATTGTAGTCAGATAGTCGTACTTTAATTAAGAACTGATTCTCAGCGCTGGTTACTAGCTGAGAATTGGTTCTTTTAAAATGTAATAAAAAGGTGGTGGTTTATAGGAAGACGAATATGGTATATTGGAGAAAGAGTTTAGTTATCGGAGGTTCCCTTTTATGAAATTATTGTTTGTTTGCACAGGCAATACATGTCGCAGTCCAATGGCAGAAGCTTTAGTGAAACATAAAATACCAGAAGCAGAAGTACAATCGGCTGGCATTTTTGCTGCGGAAGGTCAGTATGCAAGTCCAAAAGCCATAGAAGTTTTAAGACAAAAACAAATAGTGCTGAATCATCAATCGCAACCAGTCACAAATAAGCTTTTGAATTGGGCAGACGTTGTTTTGACAATGACAACACAGCATAAGCAATCACTTATAATGGAATATCCTAACTATCAGGATAAGTACTATACGTTAAAAGAATACGTTTCCGAAGCCGATAAAGAAGTATGGAAGAAATTAAAGCAGTCATATGCGGAATATGAGGAAAAAAGGTCACTATTTATCCAAGAAAATCAGCATAAGCTAGATAATTCTCTCTTAGACCAACAGATTCAAGAGTATCTTGCAGAAGACATAACTAATATTCGAAGACTCGAGGCTAATTTAATTAACTACGATATATCAGATCCCTTTGGTGGAGATTTACGAATATATCAAGAGACACTAGATGAATTGGATAAATATATCGATCTACTGCAAAAAAAATTATCAAAATAGGCAGGGGAACGTATTATGGAAAAGAAAAGATATCGTTTTAGTTTACGGCTGAAATTAGTGTTGTTTACGACAGTATTAGCACTGGTAACGTATTCGGTTAGTGCCATTTTTATTTATGTTGTCTTTAATTATGTGCAAAATTACTGGGAAATCTCTGAACAACTATTTACGATCGGAACACTTATACTTGGTATTATTTGGTCAGGGATATTAGCATTTTTTGCAGCCCGTTTCATAGTAAAACCACTAGAAAAGCTTGAAGCCGCTGCATCTGATGCTGCTAAGGGCAACCTGAATCAAGTTATAGAAATTTCTAAATCGGATGATGAAATCAGAGCACTTGGAATCTCATTTGACAAAATGCTTAAAAATCTGACGAATATCGTACATAATATAGATAGGCATTTTGAAAGTACAAATAAATCAGTTATTCATATTAAAGATGCTTCCGATCAGGTTACGCAACATTCTACCTTAATACGCTCGTCAATTGATGATATATCAAAAGGGGCAGAGAGCTCATCAGAAGCTATTCAAAATACTGCTGAAGCAGTTGAATTGGCAACAGAGCTGGCACAAGAGGTTCAGCGTAAGGCGACACACTCAAAAGAAAAATCTGGAGAGATGCTCGACGTCCTAAATCACAGTAAGCTAGCTGTTAATCAACTCGTTGATGGTATTCAGAAGCTAGCCAATGAACAGGAATTATCATTAAAGGATGTTGACCATTTAAAGCAAAATGCCATACAAGTTGAGACGATTATTACCTTGGTTGGTGAAATCGCCGAACAAACAAATTTACTTGCATTAAATGCTTCAATTGAAGCGGCGCGTGCGGGAGAGCATGGAAAAGGTTTTGCAGTAGTAGCTGATGAAATTCGAAAATTAGCTGATCAGAGTGCACAAGCAGTACAGCAAATTTCTGCGTTAATTGCTGCAATTCAAAAAGATGTCTCTGGTGTTGTTGCTAAAATTAACGAAAATGTTTCCTATGCAAAAGCAGAAGCTGCTAATGGTAAAACAACGAACAAGGCAATTGCGCAAATGTCAGGTTCTGTTGAGAATGTAGCTAGTGAAATTGATCGTATCTCGGAATTGGTGGATCGCCAATTAAAATCTATTGAGGATACCGTAAAGCAATCACAAGAGGTTGCTGCGATTGCTGAAGAAACATCGGCTGGAGCAGAAGAGGTAAATGCAGCAATTCACGAGCAAGCATCTACGATTGAACAAGTGGATCATTTAGCACATGAATTAGAAGAGCAAGCTAAGAGCTTAAATCAGCAAATCAATCAGTTTAAAGTAAATTAGTTTGGTACTAGAAAGGAGCAACAAAAAGTGAAGGTAATTGTTACTGCAGATCACGCAGGAATGACTGTCCGTAATGAAATAAAGGACTTACTAGAGGAGATGAACATTGACTATGAGGATGTTGGCTGTAGCTGTGAATCGTCAGTAGATTATCCAGACTACGCATTACCGGCAGCAGAACGAGTAGCCAGTGGAGAATTTGATCGAGGTATCTTTATTTGTGGAACGGGTATTGGAATGTCGATTGCAGCGAATAAGGTAAAAGGTATTCGTTGTGCCTTAACTCATGATGTATATAGTGCGAAATTGACACGCCAACACAATAATTCAAATGTTCTTGCTATGGGGGAACGTGTTGTCGGTCCAGGTCTTGCTCGTGAGGTTGCAAGAATTTGGCTAGAAACGGACTTCGACGGTGGACGTCATGAAAATCGAATTAACAAAATTACAACGTATGAAGAGCAGTAAGGCAAGCTATGGGCTTGCCTAGACTTATATCACATGGTAGGTGATAAAAATGTTCGAACTTCTGAAGCAAATGAAGCTAGAATTGTCTAATATGCAAACGGAATGGGAGAAATCAGGTTTCTTACATCAAGGTGAATTATTTGTAGTAGGATGTTCTACCAGTGAGGTAGCAGGGCAACAAATTGGTACTTCTGGAAGTGAAGAAATCGCAGAAGTCATTTTTGAACAGCTAACTGAATTACAAATAAAAACAGGTATTCACCTCTCATTTCAATGTTGTGAACATTTAAATAGAGCAATTGTCGTAGAACGAAAAGTAATGCAACAATATAAATTAGAAGAAGTATCCGTGATTCCTACCCGTCAAGCGGGTGGATCAATGGCATCGTATGCTTATAAACATTTGAAGGACCCAGTGATTGTCGAATGTATTTCGGCACATGCTGGTATAGATATTGGAGAGACAATGATTGGGATGCATTTAAAATCTGTAGCAGTTCCTATTCGTTTTCAACAGCGTTTTCTCGGTAATGCGAGGGTTGTAGCAGCATATACTCGACCAAAAAGAATTGGTGGGCATCGAGCTGTCTATGCTAGTAGTTGACACAGCTATTCACAAATTATTAATTATTCACATTAGGGTCACTGTTCAAATTATTGGATGAAAGTCTATTGAAATTTATTCCAATGTTTTG
The DNA here is from genome assembly GCF_039521925.1 of Virgibacillus salarius. Lineage (NCBI taxonomy): Bacteria > Bacillati > Bacillota > Bacilli > Caryophanales > Bacillaceae > Virgibacillus > Virgibacillus salarius. Next base: position 37,923 of record NZ_BAAACY010000106.1, read on the forward strand.
AACAACATCTGAAGTGATTAAAATACATAGGAGGTTTTACAATGGAGCATGTGAAACAAATAGATATGGAGTTATTTGAAGCTATGGAAGCAGAGAAAAAACGCCAGCAGGATAAAATTGAACTGATTGCGTCAGAAAATTTCGTCTCAGAAGCAGTTATGGAAGCGATGGGTTCTGTGTTAACAAATAAATATGCAGAGGGTTATCCAGGAAAACGATATTATGGTGGATGCGAGCATGTTGACGTGGTAGAGAATCTAGCTCGTGATCGTGCAAAGCAGTTATTTGGAGCAGATCACGTAAATGTTCAACCTCATTCAGGTGCACAAGCGAACATGGCTGTCTACTTTACAATCTTAGAACCGGGAGATACGGTACTTGGAATGAACTTAAGTCATGGTGGACACTTAACACATGGAAGTCCAGTTAACTTTAGTGGTACGCTTTATAACTTTGTAGATTACGGTGTCGATCAAGAATCTGAACAACTTGACTATCATGCAGTATTAAAAAAAGCGGAAGAAGTTCAGCCGAAGTTAATTGTTGCGGGTGCCAGTGCGTATTCACGAGTTATCGACTTCGCAAAATTTAAAGAGATTGCCGATGCGGTAGGCGCTTATTTAATGGTTGATATGGCACATATTGCTGGACTAGTTGCTGCAGGACTTCATCCAAATCCTGTTCCATACGCTGATTTTGTAACTACAACAACACATAAAACATTGCGTGGTCCACGAGGCGGGATGATATTGTGTAAAGAAGCTTTTGCTAAAAAGATCGATAAAACAGTATTTCCAGGAATGCAGGGTGGCCCTTTAATGCATATTATTGCTGCAAAAGCAGTATCATTCAAAGAAGCATTATCCGATTCTTTTAAATCATACAGCAAGCATATTATTGAAAACGCAACTGTACTTGGAAAGGCATTACAGGAAGAAGGAATTCGTATTGTATCTGGAGGAACGGATAATCACCTTCTGCTTTTAGATGTTACGCCGCTTGGCTTAACAGGAAAGATTTCAGAGAAGGTTCTTGACGATATTGGTATAACTACCAATAAAAACACGATACCATTTGATCAAGAGAGCCCGTTTGTAACAAGTGGGATTCGAATTGGTACTGCTGCAGTTACTTCTCGAGGGTTTGGTAAAGAAGAAATGAAGGAGATTGCTGCTATAATTGCATTAACTTTGAAAAATCACGAAGATGAAACGACTTTGAAAACAGCAGAGCAACGTGTAAAAGCATTAACCGAAAAATTCCCATTATATGCTGTCTTTGCATAGATTTTACAGGGTGTCCTTATGGGCATCCTTTTTTCGAGGTAGACGTGAATAGCTAGGCTAATTTACCATTCATTTAATATGGAAATATTTTCGCTAAGCTTGAAAGCTTATCTATTTTTGAGTACAATTTTAAAGATGCAACTAATACAAAGGAGTGATCGGCAAAATGGGAAAGGTTTTCGTACTGGATCATCCGTTAATTCAGCATAAATTAACGTACATACGAGATAAAAACACTGGAACGAAAGAGTTTCGGGAATTGGTAGATGAAGTTTCCATGCTTATGGCTTTTGAAATTACCAGAAACCTGCCGCTGCAAGAACAAACGATAGAAACACCAGTGATGGAGGCAAAAGCCAACGTACTTGCTGGTAAAAAGATTGGACTTGTACCTATTCTTCGAGCTGGGTTAGGTATGGTTGATGGTATGTTAAAGCTTATCCCGGCAGCGAAAGTAGGTCATGTTGGATTATATCGTGATCCGCAGACACTAAAGCCAGTTGAATATTATGTTAAATTGCCTACGGATATTGAAGAACGTGAATTGATCGTGATTGATCCGATGCTAGCTACTGGTGGATCGGCAAACGATGCAATCCATTCCTTGAAAAAACGGGGGGCACAAAACATTCGGTTGATGTGTCTAATAGCTGCTCCAGAAGGAGTAGAGGTAATTAAGGAAGAGCACCCGGATGTAGATATTTACCTTGGAGCTTTAGATGAGAAGTTAGATGAAAAGGGTTATATAATCCCTGGGCTAGGTGACGCTGGAGACCGTTTGTTCGGAACAAAATAACAATATCCTGTTGGAGTGAATATAAAATGACTAAGCGGATAAAAGTAATGACGATTTTTGGTACAAGGCCAGAAGCGATTAAAATGGCACCTCTTGTACTTGAATTAAATAAGCGATCGGATGAATTTGAATCTATTGTTACTGTTACTGCTCAACATAGAGAAATGCTAGATCAGGTTCTGGAAATTTTTGATATTACACCAGATTATGACCTAAATATTATGAAGAAGCAGCAAACGTTAGCACAAATTACGACGCGGGCATTAGAGGGTTTGGATGAAGTAATGAAAGAAACGAAGCCTGATATTGTTCTTGTCCATGGAGATACTACAACTACTTTTGCAGCTTCACTTGCGGCATTTTACAATCAAATTGCTGTAGGTCACGTAGAAGCTGGTCTTAGAACTTGGAATAAATACTCTCCGTATCCTGAGGAAATGAATAGGCAGCTTACTGGCGTTATGGCAGATCTGCATTTTTCACCAACGGATAAATCCAAGCAGAATTTAATACAGGAAAACAAGTCTGAGAAGCATATAGCTGTGACAGGGAATACGGCTATAGATGCGTTGAAAACGACGGTAAATGCATCCTACAGTCATCCAATCCTTAATAAAATTGGAGACAAACGCCTTGTTTTAATGACTGCTCATCGGAGAGAAAATTTAGGTAATAATATGCAGCAAATGTTTCGAGCAATTAAGCGATTGGTTGAGACACATGACGATATTCAGGTCGTATACCCAGTGCATTTGAATCCGGTCGTTCAACAGACTGCGAATGAAATTTTAGGAAATGATGAAAGAATTCAACTAATTGAACCACTCGGAGTAGTCGATTTTCATAATTTTGCAGCTCGTTCTCATTTGATTTTGACTGATTCTGGTGGTGTTCAGGAAGAAGCACCTTCTTTAGGTGTGCCTGTCCTTGTGTTGCGAGATACAACGGAACGGCCAGAAGGAATAGATGCAGGTACATTAAAATTAGCAGGGACAGATGAAGAGACAATTTTTCAACTAGCTAATGAATTGTTATCCGATCAAGACGCACATGATAAAATGGCAAAAGCTTCTAATCCTTATGGGGACGGAGAAGCTTCACGTCGAATAGCAGATGAAATAAAGAAATACTTTTCGAAATAAAAAATATCTAAAAAACATGATAAAGCCGAACGGATCCGAAGGCTGTTTTAGCGTTTCGGGATGATCGTTCGGCTGTTTTCTTTGACTCCCAACATCCTTTCCCACACCCTTTTTCCTCTAAAAAAGTAATTGATGATATGTGCCTAACAATTATTCAAACGTTTGTACAATATAGCATTAAATATGACAAGTGCATAGTTTTTGTCTTGTTTTCAAAAGCTAATGGCAGAAAGGAGTTTAATTATAATGCGTCCATTGCTTTTTGTTATTACCCTCTTAATGATAATGATCCCACTATCTTCATCCTTGGCTGCTGAGGATAGCTTAGACAAGCAGTCCATTATCGTAGAAGTTGAAGGAAGTCCTAGTGAACATCGAAATTATCTACAGGATCATTATCCCTTTATTGACGTCGTAGCTGTTTATACAAAATTATTTAATGGGCTCGCACTGCAAGGAACCCCACAAGAATTACAAAGAATGCAATCACTGGATTTTGTGAAAAATGTACATGCAGTAAAAACATATGAAACAACAAGATTCAAAAATTTAGGCGTTGATAGTGAAAATGCCGTTTTTCCATATGAATTAAATGATACAGGCTATACTGGAGAAGGTGTAAAAGTAGGTGTGATTGATACAGGAATTGACTATGAACATCCTGATTTACAAAAGAACTATCAAAGGGGATATGATCTGGTAGATTTGGATGATGATCCAATGGAAACGAAGTCTAAGCAGGGCATCCCTACCTTACATGGATCTCACGTATCTGGAATTATTGCTGCGAATGGGCAATTGAAAGGTGTAGCACCTGAGGCTGATATCTATGCGTACCGTGCCCTTGGTCCAGGTGGCAGTGGTACGTCGGTACAAGTTATTGCGGCAATGGAGCAGGCAGTGGAAGATGGTGTGGATGTCATGAATCTATCATTAGGAAATAGTGTGAATGGACCTGATTACCCAACAAGTGTGGCAGTAAACAAAGCTGCAGAACTCGGTATAGCTGTAGTGATAGCAAATGGTAATAACGGTCCAGCTAATTGGACTGTTGGATCACCAGCTACAGCAAATAAAGCATTGTCAGTTGGAGCTTCTAGTCCAGAACGAGAGATGCCATTCCTCTATGAAAGATGGGATGATAAACAGATTAGTCTATCCACTATGTCAGGGTCTGTACCATGGAATCTTGATACGTTTTATGAGATAGTAAATGCTGATACAACAGCAAATGTTAAAGGTAAAATTGCGTTGTTCACGCGTGATGACGTGCCTTTTTCACAAAAGGCACAAGCGGCTCAAGTAGCAGGAGCTAAAGCGGTAGTTATTCACAATAATGAAGAAGGTCATTTTCAGGGGATGATTCATACAGATAAGCAGCCAATTAACATACCAGTGGCATCGATTTCTCAAAGCGACGGGGAATGGCTAAAGAAAAAATTAGATGAAAAAGAGAAGCTTTCTTTAGAAACCAACTATAAAAAAATAGAAGAATCCATTGCAGACTTTAGTTCTAGAGGTCCTGTAACCGTTAATTGGAACATAAAACCTGATATTTTAGCTCCAGGTGCTTCAATAGTAAGCACTGTCCCAGGTGGTTATCAAGCATTGCAAGGAACAAGCATGGCTGCACCGCATGTGGCAGGCGCGATTGCCTTAGTAAAAGAAGCAAATCCAACTTGGTCAAATGCAAAAATCTATGGAGCCATAAAAACTACAGCAGCAAGATTGAAAAATGATGAGGAAGAGTCTATTGATCCTATTGTTCAGGGTATGGGTCTAATTCAACCAAAACAAGCTATAGAGGCGGAGACTATTTTATATGACCCACAATTAACGTTTGGTCAAATTGATGACTATAGTGAAAATAGAAAGCGAAAAACGATAATTGAAAACACCAGTAATAAAACGAAAACCTATCATTTTAAGATTCCATATAAACAAGCAGGATTGAGCTGGAAACTACCAAAATCTTTTACACTAAAACCGCATGAAAAAAAGCAAATAACAATTGAGTTAAGGGTAACATCTTCACAATTAAAAAAAGGTGTACATCAAGGTTGGATAACCCTTAATGAGCAAGGTAACACATATGAAATGCCTTATTTGTTTGTAAATAAATCTGCGGACAACCCTAAAGCAATGGGCTTTGAATTTTCATTAAAACCTTTTTCCGATGATGTATTTACGTATCGATTATATGTAACAGAACCGGCACAGCGCGTTGATATTGATCTTTACAATCCGGATACACTCGTTTATGAGCGTAGACTAATGACCAAGGAAGATATGAATACAGGAGTAAATGAAGGACAATTAAAGAAATCGGAAGCTGGTGAGTCAGGCCATTATTTAGCAATTGTTACAGTCCAATTAGCAGATGGATCATATGAGAGCCATCAAACGATGATAACAATACCTTAATAAGTATAAAGTAATCATTTGTTCACAGAAATGTCACGAATTAGCAAAGGAAAATCCACTATACTGATAGTAGGATTTTCCTGGCTTTTGTTATACCTTAGTGGGTTTACAAACAGTTTCAAAAAAAACGTCAAATCCCTTGAATCATGTTGTAAATTTTGGCTAGTAAATTTAATGCAAAATATGCCTGAAACTAATTGACATTAAGGGGTTGCTCCTGTAAACTTGCTTAGTGTGGAATGGTAGGGGTTTCACAGCACTTAAGTACATTTCTCCTTATTTAATAGCCGTTACATAATATACGATGTAACCCAGCTGAAAGAACATAAGATTTTCCACACAGAAACTTCGAATCCAATGAATGTGAAAACAAAGAACAACGAGGAATACGCATAAGGAATAAACCACAGTTTAGGTTAGTTTCCGAATGTTTGAAAGAATAAGTACATGCTATTCAACTTCTGTTGATAAATGACGAGGGAAGAGGGAATTATGTCGCAATTTGAAAAAATGACTGCACGACAACGCAAGTGGATGTTCTACCTTCTCGCTATTTTTGTACTTGGGGCTGGATTCACACCATATCCTCGTATTTTCCTCGGGCTGCTTTTAGGGAGCATTGTAAGTTTTTATAACTTATATTTACTCCAAAAGAAAATTGTCGATTTTACTGATGCGGCAGCCAATAAAACACCAACTCGAGGTATCGGCACTGTATCAAGATTCGCTGCGGCTGCTTTAGCTATTATTATTGCACTTCGAATGGAGGAGAACTTTCACATCATTGCTGTATTAATTGGATTAATGACATCCTATCTCGTCATTATGATAGATTTTGCTCTTTATAACATTAAACATTCGAGCAAGAAAGAGGGGTGAATAACGTGGATCATACTGCACCGATTTACCATGACTTATTTGGTATTTCATGGCTTGATTTTAATTTATCTAATGTATTAATGATGTTCATTACATCACTTATTGTATTTGTATTGTGTGTTCTAGGTGCTAGGAAGCTACAAATGAAGCCATCAGGCGCACAAAATGTAATGGAATGGATCCTAGATTTTGTAAAAGGAATCATCAATGACACCATGGATTGGAAGACTGGGAAACTATTCCTCCCACTAGCATTAACACTGTTCACTTATATTTTAGTAGGAAACATGCTAGGGGTAATTACAAACGGTGTTGTTGGTCATGATGTATGGTGGAAGTCACCAACTGCTGATCCAGGAATAACACTAACGTTATCAGCAATGGTAATTGTTTTAACACATTTTTATGGTATTAAACTTCGCGGTGGAAAAGCATACTTAAAGAGTTATGTACAACCTCTATGGCCGCTATTTCCAATTAAAATCGTCGAAGAGTTCTCAAACACGCTTACATTAGGCTTACGTCTATTTGGTAACTTGTATGCAGGGGAAGTATTACTTTCTCTATTAGTAGGTTTAACTACTTCTTCCGTATTAGGATTTTTAGGTGGAGCTATTCCATTCTTGGCATGGCAAGGATTCAGTGTGTTTATTGGAGGAATTCAAGCCTTTATCTTCACGATGTTGGCAATGGTTTATATGTCACATAAAGTAAGTGAAGATCACTAATATCGTTAATTAGCCTGTCTTTATATTTGAGATAGGAAATTATTAAAAACTTATACAACATTTTGAGGAGGATTTATATTATGGGAGCTTTAGCAGCTGCAATAGCAGTAGGATTAGGTGCATTAGGTGCTGGTGTAGGTAACGGTTTAATCGTTAGTCGTACAGTTGAAGGGATTGCCCGTCAACCAGAATTAAAAGGTCAATTACAAACAACTATGTTTATTGGTGTAGGTTTAGTTGAGGCAATGCCGATTATTGCCGTAGTTATCGCATTAATGGTTATGTAGAAATAGAATGTATCTTTAATGGCGAAGACCATCTTTATAAAGTGCTTCGCCGTTGTTTGTAATGAGTAGGAAGTAGAAGATAGATGGTTCACGATAAGAAGTGAAAGGAGTGAATTCTGTGCAAGCATTCACGGATTATTCGGTGATTTATGCAGCACTTGGTGGTTTCCATTACGGTGATATGTTAATGCAATTGTTTTTCTTTATTGTATTGCTTCTTTTAGTTCGTAAATTTGCTTGGGGTCCAGTTATGAACATGATGCAAAAGCGCGAGGACTATGTTGCAGGTGAAATTGAAGCAGCTGAAAAAAGTCGTGCCGAAGCAGAACAGGCTTCTAAAGAAGCAATGGAACAACTAAAGCAGACGAAGCAAGAAGCGCAAGCAATGATTGAAGAAGCACGGAATGCTGGAACTAGACAGCAAGAAGAAATTATCGCTGCTGCAAAAGCAGAAGCTGATCGCATGAAAGAATCAGCTCAGGTTGATATTCAGAATGAGAAGGAAAAGGCACTGCAAGCATTGCAGGATAAAGTTGCTTCCTTATCTGTACTTATCGCAAGTAAAGTAATTGAAAAAGAAATAAGTTCTCAGGATCAGGAGAAACTTATTAACGATTACATTAAAGAGGTAGGAGAAGAGCTATGAGTAATGCAGTAGTTGCAAAGCGATATGCAGAGGCTCTTTTTCAACTAGGAAATGAAAAAGCTACATTAGAACAGCTTTTAGATGAGCTTCGTGTGGTTAAAAAAGTAGTTGAAGATAATGAAGATCTTTATATATTCCTAAAGCATCCACGTATTACTAATGAGAAAAAGAAACAGTTCCTTGACGAAGTGTTTAACGGTCTTCAAATAGATGTTATCAATACGATGAAACTATTAGTAGAAAGACATCGCATTGAACTCACTTCATCCATTATTGATCATTTTATCCAGTTAGTAAATGATGCGAAAGGGATTGCAGATGCAACTGTTTATTCGGTTCGTAAATTAGCGGATGAAGAACGCCGTGAATTAGAAGATAGCTTTGCTAAACGATTTAATAAGAAGAAAATCATGCTTACAAACGTTGTAGATCCAACACTTATAGGTGGAATGAAAATTCGTTTAGGAAATACGATTTATGATGGCTCCGTTAGCGGCAAGCTAAAAAGAATCGAACGAAATATTGTAACTGCAAACAAATGAAGATAGGGGTGAAATGGTATGAGCATCAAAGCAGAAGAAATCAGTAATCTGATTAAGCAACAAATCGAAACTTTCGATTCAGATATTGAAGTAAGTGATGTCGGCACTGTTATCGAAATTGGTGACGGTATCGCACGTGCTCACGGTCTTGATAATACAATGGCTGGTGAGTTACTAGAATTCTCTAATGGTGTAATGGGATTAGCACAAAACCTTGAGGAAAGCAATGTTGGTATTGTAATTCTTGGCCCTTACACTGGTATTAAAGAAGGCGACGAAGTTCGTCGTACGGGACGTATTATGCAAGTACCTGTTGGAGAGGAATTAATCGGACGTGTTGTTAACCCGTTAGGTCAGCCATTAGATGGCAAAGGACCTATTGAAACGTCTAACACACGCCCAATCGAAGCCCAGGCACCAGGTGTAATGGATCGTAAATCGGTTGATGAACCATTACAAACAGGTATTAAAGCGATCGACGCTCTTGTACCAATCGGACGTGGGCAACGTGAATTAATTATTGGTGACCGCCAAACTGGTAAAACAACAGTTGCTGTTGATACTATTTTGAACCAATCTGACCAAGACATGATTTGTATCTATGTAGCAATCGGTCAAAAAGAATCAACTGTAAGAAGTACGGTAGAGACGTTCCGTCGTCACGGTGCATTAGACTATACAATTGTTGTATCAGCTAGTGCATCTGACCCTGCACCATTATTGTATCTTGCTCCTTATGCTGGTGTAGCAATGGGTGAAGAGTTTATGTATAACGGAAAGCACGTACTTGTTGTATACGATGATCTATCAAAACAAGCTGTAGCATATCGTGAGCTTTCATTACTATTGCGTCGCCCACCAGGACGTGAAGCATTCCCAGGGGATGTATTCTACATCCACTCGCGTCTTCTTGAACGGGCTGCTAAGTTAAGTGATGCAATGGGAGGCGGCTCATTAACTGCACTCCCATTTGTTGAAACACAAGCTGGTGACATCGCTGCCTATATTCCAACAAACGTAATTTCGATTACAGACGGACAGATATTCTTACAATCTGATTTATTCTTCTCTGGGGTTCGTCCAGCAATCAATGCTGGTTTATCTGTATCTCGTGTTGGTGGATCAGCACAAATTAAAGCAATGAAAAAAGTTGCTGGTACACTTCGCTTAGATTTAGCATCTTATCGTGAGTTAGAGGCATTCTCTCAATTTGGATCTGATCTTGATAAATCAACTCAAGCAAAATTGAATCGTGGTCAGCGTACAGTTGAGATTCTTAAACAAGGGCTTCATAAGCCAATGGTTGTTGAAAAACAGGTGATGAGTCTTTATGCATTAACAAGAGGATTCCTTGATGATATTCCAGTTGAAGACATTCTTCGTTTTGAAGAAGAGATGAACATTTGGATGGATAGCAACCGTAAAGAACTATTAGACTCTATTCGTGAAACTGGAAAACTTCCAGAAGAGTCTGATATGAACGATGCAATCGAAACATTCAAGAAAACATTCTTGCCTTCTGAAGGTTAGAACTTAGTATGAGATACAATACGCGTAACCTTTTACATGAAAGGGCGGTGAAATAGCTTGGCATCACTTAGAGATATTAAAGGTAGAATTGATTCTACGAAGAAGACAAGAAAGATCACTTCTGCTATGCAAATGGTATCTGCTTCTAAGATGGCAAAAGCAGAACAAAATACCAAGGCATTTGAACCTTATAGCCAAAAAATCCAGGAGGTCATGGCAAATATTGCTAACTCCTCGACAGATGCAACGCATCCAATGCTGGAGATGCGTGAGGTTAAGAAGAGCGGTTACCTTGTTATTACAGCAGATAAAGGTCTTGTAGGGGCATACAATAGTAATGTTTTAAAAAGCCTTTATAAAACGATTCAGGATCGCCATAAGTCAAAAGATGAATATACGATTATTGCAATTGGACGTATGGGTTATGAATTTTGTAAAAAAATGGATCTTCCTGTTGCTAAAAGTGTCATAGGGATCGCAGATCAACCTGATTTTGCAGACATTAAAGCACTTGCTTCTGAAACGGTACAATTGTATGCCGATGAGGAAATTGATGAATTATATATGTTCTATAACCACTATGTTAGTGCAATCTCACAAAAAGTTACGACGACACAACTGTTGCCGATTACTAATCTGGGAGAACAGGCTAGCTCTAGTAGTGAATACGAATATGAACCAAATGCGCAGCAAATTCTCGATATACTTTTACCTCAATACGCAGAAAGTTTAATCTATGGTGCATTATTAGATGGTAAAGCGAGTGAACACGCGGCAAGTATGACGGCGATGAAGAGTGCAACGGATAATGCTGGCGAGCTTATTGATGACTTGACATTAACCTATAACCGCGTGCGTCAAGCTGCAATTACGCAGGAGATTACGGAAATCAGCGGAGGAGTAGCTGCTCTCGAGTAGCATTCCTTGCGTTTTCTGGAAAGTTAGTTAGGAGGGAAATCGATGAGCAAAGGACTTGTTACACAAGTTATGGGACCTGTCGTTGACGTTAAATTCGAAGACGGACAGCTTCCTGATATTTACAACGCTTTATCAGTCCAAGTGGTTACTGATCAAAAAACAGGCTCAACGACAGAGCTAGCATTAGAAGTAGCGCTGCACTTAGGTGATAATAGCGTTCGGACAATTGCTATGTCATCAACAGATGGTTTGAAGCGTGGAATAGAAGTTGAAGACAAAGGAAAGCCAATTTCTGTTCCTGTTGGTGATGTGACACTTGGAAGAGTATTTAATGTACTTGGTGAGAATATTGATTTAGATGAGCCATTATCTACAGAAGTACGTCGTGATCCAATTCACCGTCAAGCACCAGAATTTGAAGACCTGACTACGGAGACGGAAATATTAGAGACGGGTATCAAGGTCGTTGATTTATTAGCACCTTATGTTAAAGGTGGTAAGATTGGTTTGTTTGGCGGTGCTGGGGTTGGTAAGACCGTCTTAATCCAAGAATTAATTAATAATATCGCCCAAGAGCATGGTGGTATTTCCGTGTTCGCAGGTGTTGGTGAACGTACACGTGAAGGTAATGATCTTTATTATGAAATGAAGGACTCAGGTGTTATTGCTAAAACAGCGATGGTATTTGGTCAAATGAACGAACCACCAGGTGCTCGTATGCGCGTAGCATTATCCGGTCTAACAATGGCTGAGTACTTCCGTGATGAACAGGGACAAGACGTATTATTGTTCATCGATAACATTTTCCGTTTCACACAGGCTGGTTCAGAGGTATCTGCACTTCTTGGACGTATGCCATCAGCGGTTGGATACCAACCAACACTTGCTACAGAAATGGGACAATTACAAGAACGAATTACATCAACAAATAAAGGATCTGTTACTTCTATTCAGGCAATTTATGTGCCTGCCGATGACTATACAGACCCTGCACCAGCGACAACATTTGCTCATTTAGATGCAACAACAAACCTTGATCGTGGATTATCTGAGCAAGGTATTTATCCTGCGGTGGATCCTTTAGCATCTACATCACGTGCATTAGACCCTGAGGTCGTTGGAAACGATCATTATCAAGTAGCAGTAGAAGTACAACAAACACTACAGCGTTATCGTGAGCTACAGGATATCATCGCTATTCTTGGTATGGATGAATTGAGTGATGAGGATAAATTAGTTGTTGCTCGTGCTCGCCGTATTCAATTCTTCCTATCTCAAAACTTCCACGTTGCTGAGCAGTTCACAGGACAAAAGGGTTCATATGTACCTGTAGCAGAAACAGTGAAAGGATTTAGAGAAATTCTAGACGGTAAACATGATGACCTTCCGGAAGATGCTTTCCGTTTAGTTGGACGTATTGAAGAAGTAGTGGAAAAAGCAAAAGAAATGGAATAATAGAAGTTGGCTGAAGCTATGGAAAAGTATGTATATACTTGGTCAATCCAATACATTGATTGCTTCATGTCAACAGAGGAGGGGTTACATTGAAAACACTAACTGTGAGTGTTGTTACTCCTGACGGTCCAATACTGGAAGATAGTTTTGAAATGGTCAGCTGTAAAGCAGAGAGTGGAGAACTGGGGATTTTACCAGGGCACATCCCACTTGTAGCACCATTATCCATTAGTGCTGTCCGTTTAAAGCGTGAAAATAATATCGAACGATTAGCGGTTAATGGAGGTTTTATGGAGGTTAGACCAGACAAGGTGACGATTCTAGCACAATCTGCTGAAAAACCTACAGATATAGATATTCAACGTGCAGAAGCTGCAAAAGCTCGTGCAGAACAACGCCTGCAGTCGAAACAAGACAATGTTGACTTCCTGAGGGCAGAATTAGCACTCCAAAGAGCGATAAATCGACTAAAAGTCGCAAAGTAAGCAATGGTGTTTGTTCACCATAGCATAGCGTTACTCATGTGATCATAGGTCAGTAATATTCATTGGGCAATGTTAATAATCATTCTTAATAGTTGCTTATTACCTTAAAAACCTTTTATAACAAAAGTTATAAAAGGTTTTTTACTTCATGATATACCATAAAATCTGAATTCCCACTAAAAATTACATTAATTAACAATGTATACATTAAATACAAGAAAAAGTGAAACCCCAATCAATGGGTTTTTTACTGTGTAAAGTATGAATAGTTTGTCGATATTTCCCGGGAAATGGATAAAATGTAACTTCAATCAGCGAGCGATGTTTATCCCCTACTTATCCATATTGGTTTCACTTTATTGTTTGAAGCGGCGTCTTACTGTCAGTTATATGAGGAATAAAAGTAAGCGTTTGATAATCGCTCTCCTTCTATTTCTCTACATGATTGACTTTTTTTAGCATACATGGCAAAGTTAGAAAGAGTAATAAAATAAAGGTGGTACTTATGTTTTCGATTGGACAACAAGCAATAATTAGTATTCTATCGCATCTACTATTTATATATCTCACATGGCGGTTAATAACGGCAATCAACTTTGAACCTATTATTAAGAAAGGACGAGCAAAGGAAGCTCAAATCTTTATCTTATTTATAACGATCGTTATTGGCTCTGGAGTAAGTAGGTTCTTTTTAGAAATTCTCCAATGGTCTAGAGATTTAAATCACTTATTTTAATTAATATTTTATAAATCTAGTAAAATGTCATAATTTGTATCGTATGTATTGAGATCTCTCGGTTCATACTATGGGTAACTATAGTTGGACACGGGGGATTTTATTATGAAAAAGATATTTATATTATCTATTATGCTACTAATGATTACAAATAATGTTGCAGCGAAGCAATCATTTAATCAAAAAGAGCTTGTTGATTTAGCTAATTATATGATGAATAACAGTGCCAAGGTGGAAGATTGGCAAGTAACTTTAAAGGAAGCTATCACTAGAGAGGATAGTAAACATCTTGTACATGAGTTACAAACCAACTTTAAACCTAATTTTTCCGAGGACAAAAATAAGTTAAAATATTCCTTTAGTGACGCTCTATTACCAGAGGGGATTAACGTATTATATAATGTGGTGATTCCTAAGCAAAAGCAGTATAATGCAGAACTCATTATTGTTATTAAAGGAAAGAGCTGGAGTAAAGAAATTGAAAAAAACTATAGAAACGTATTAACTACTAGTTTAAATGCATATTTTACTGAAGCTGTAAAAAAATTTGCTTGTCTGACGACTAAGGGGAATGATATAATAAGTGGTGATTATTTTTTAGAAAACATGACAAATTATTTTCAAGTACAACAAGTAAAGACACAATTTGATAATGTGAAGAATTCAACGCATAAAAAAATAATTTATGGGTATACACCTCTATGGAATCAAAAAATTTCTGTAGATAATACATCTATGAACTTACAAATCGCAATCAAAGATACAGGATCGGACTATCCTACATATACGATAGGAACACCTATCCTAATAAATGAATATTAATATAATGAAATTGGATCTGAAGGAGATTTGAAATATGGAAAAAATCATCGTAAGAGGCGGACACCAATTGGAGGGCACCGTTAGGGTTGAAGGTGCTAAAAATGCTGTACTTCCTGTCATTGCAGCCAGTCTTATTGCAAGTGAAGGAAAGAGTGTTATTACAGATGTCCCTGAACTCGCTGATGTATATACAATTAATCAAGTATTGAGCAATATGAATGCAGATGTTACATTTGAAAATAATACAGTTACTGTTGATGCTTCAAATAAATTAACTACGGAAGCCCCATTTGAATATGTTCGTAAAATGCGTGCCTCTGTATTAGTAATCGGACCATTACTGGCACGCTATGGCCATGCAAAAGTAGCTATGCCTGGTGGATGCGCAATTGGGTCAAGACCAATAGATTTGCATTTAAAAGGGTTCGAGGCTATGGGTGCAGAAACTCATGTTGGTAATGGCTTTGTAGAACTGAACGTAGATGGGCGTCTTAAAGGTGCAAAAATTTATTTAGATATGCCTAGCGTTGGTGCAACAGAAAATATCATGATGGCTGCTGCGCTTGCAGAGGGTAAGACAATAATCGAAAACTGTGCAAAAGAACCAGAGATTGTTGACTTGGCAAATTATTTAAATAAAATGGGTGCTAAAGTTGTTGGTGCTGGTACAGAGACGATTCGAATTGAAGGTGTAGATTCACTACATGGGGTTGAACATACCATTATCCCGGATCGAGTTGAAGCAGGTACATTTATGGTTGCAGCTGCAATTACAAATGGAAATGTATTGATTGAAAATGCAGAAAAGGAACATCTTCGTTCTGTTATTTCTAAACTGGAAGAGATGAACGTTTCTATTACTGAAGAAGACAATGGTCTTCGTGTTATTGGTCCTAAGAAGCTTAAGGCAACTGATATAAAGACTCTACCACATCCAGGATTTCCTACAGATATGCAATCACAAATGATGGCACTGATGCTAGCTGCTCAAGGTACAAGTGTTATTACGGAAACGGTATTTGAGAATCGGTTTATGCATGTAGAGGAATTCCGACGCATGAATGCAAAAATGAAAATCGAAGGTCATAGTGTCATTATTGAGGGTCCAAGTAACCTTCAAGGTGCAGAAGTAGCAGCAACAGATTTACGTGCCGCAGCTGCATTAATTTTAGCTGGTTTATGTGCTGAAGGTGTTACTAGAGTAACAGAGCTAAAGCATTTGGATCGCGGATATGTAGATTTTTCTGGTAAGCTTGCATCCCTTGGAGCTGATATTGAACGAGTGGATGAGAATGGCCACGCCATAGATTCTTTTGTACAAGTAGATGCCACAAATAATCAAATTGCTGCTGAGCTATCTTAATCATGCTATGGAAAAAATACGAATTGTTAAACAGGTGATGGTTTCTTGCCACATCTGTTTTTTTATTGTCTAGGAAGTTATGAAATTATTCCATGTGGATAAATATGAGCGTGTTAAGCCGCATCCAGCTCCAGTGCTCAGAAACGAGGCGACTTCACGAATCGCCCTACAATAAGTTCGGATCACAAGCTCACCGTGAATTCCTTTATCTCCGTTGACTCGCTCCAGGCTACGTTTCTAATCGGGCGCTTGCGCTTTTGTTCTAAGTTAAGAAAGTATAAAATCAGTGCAATGACTGCGTTAAGCCAGGTAGTTATTTTGAAATGTTTGATGTATATTGGCAATGCCCCGACTAATTACTTCGCTTTCCGCGGGCACGGCCTCAACTAACTTTGCAAAGAAGAACACGTTGCAAAGTGGATTTTCGGCTCGCGCAATTCCCGCAGGAGTCTACGTAATTCGTCTCCGCTATGAGAAGGTGCAACAATTCTTGTCATAAGTAATAGGTTGACTTTTGTTACAATGGGTAAAGCGAAAATCGTTATCCGTGAGTATAAAAGCAGCTGTGTTACTTCATGCTAGCGTTGTAGAGCCTGATAATAGCGAAGGCCGGCCACTTCAACTCCTGTGGGAAATGTTTGACCTGAAGATCCACTTTTTTGAGCGGGTTTTGCTAAAAAAGTTAGCTGAAGGACAAACCCCACGGAAAGGGAAGTGGGCAGCCGGAGTTGTGGTCAAGCAGTAGCTATTATTCCATAATAGCTACTAGAGGAAGCGTAAATCTGAGCATGTAGTGATAAGGACTGAGCGAATTTTGCTCCGTTTTTCTTATTGTCTAATTTCCCCCGTATATAACTTGTACTGCTCCCACTTTATAAATATAACATGATTATTCGTATTTTGAGTAAAGAAGTTGTGTTTTGTCCAAGCCTTTTCCTATTCTTGGCACTTCCTTACGCTAATCTTTTGCCTACTATTTAAAAGAATGTATGAGCGAAGAAACGTAACATAAATCAATAGTTGAAGTACTACTAATAGAGGATCCTAAGAGCGTTTACCTTCTTTGTGTTCGTTATATTTCGACTTTTCATTTTATTAACTGTATGTTAGAATTGAAAGAAAATTACTAATACTGAAAAAGACCTAAAAGGAGTACTCATCATGAAATTATATGTGTCGGTTGATATGGAAGGAATAACAGGTTTACCTGATTATACCTATGTGGATTCTAATGAGCATAACTATGATAGAGCTAGGAAAATCATGACAGATGAAACCAATTATGTGATTGAAGCGGCATTTCAAACAGGTTGCAGAGAAATTTTAATAAATGATAGTCATTCTAAAATGAATAATATACTTATAGACCAATTACATCCAGACGCTCAATTAATTACAGGTGATGTAAAGCCTTTTTCCATGATGCAAGGATTAGATAATACATATGATGGAGCAATGTTTGTCGGATATCATGCTCGAGCAGGTCAGTTTGGCGTTATGTCACATGCAATGATCCATGCTGTACGTAATTTTTATATTAATGATCATCCGATTGGGGAAATGGGATTAAATGCCTATTTAGCAGGTTATTATCAAGTCCCAATAATTTTTGTAGCGGGGGATGACCAGGCAGTTAGGGAAGCACAGGAGCTGATTCCCAATGTTACAACTGCAACAGTAAAGGAAACCATATCTAGGTCTGCCGTTAAAAGTTTAACACCCAAAAAAGCTGGTGAACTTCTAACAATGAAAGTAAAACACGCCATTACTAATCGAAATCAAGTAAAGCCATTAATACCTCCAAAACAACCAATATTAAAGATAGAATTTAACAATTATGGTCAGGCGGAATGGGCAAATTTAATGCCTGGAACGCAAATACTGCCTGAATCTACCGTTGTATCTTTTCAGGCAAAAGACATATTAGAAGCGTATCAAGCGATGCTTGTTATGACGGAGCTCGCTATGAACACAAAATTTTCATAGGGAGGAAAAAGCATGCTACGATACATACTAAAAAGGCTACTTATCATGGTGATAACACTTTGGATTATTGTTACATTAACGTTTATTCTAATGGTTTCAATTCCTGGCTCCCCTTTTAATAGTGAAAGAGGAACAAACGAAGCGGTACAGGCAAACTTAGAGGCTCATTATAATTTAGATGAACCTTATGTTATACAGTATTTTCTATACTTAAAATCAATTGTAACGTTTGATTTTGGTCCATCCATTAAGCAACCTTCGCAGACAGTAAATGATATGTTAGGTCGTGGTTTTCCAATCTCATTTGAATTGGGGATTATTACCATTATTGTTGCTGTTATTTCTGGAGTCACTCTAGGGATATTTGCAGCACTCAAACATAATAAAGTAATCGACTACATGGCAATGGGATTTGCAGTTCTGGGTATTTCGATTCCGAATTTTGTATTAGCAACATTGTTAATACAACAACTAGCAGTAAACTATGAACTATTCCCAGTAGCAAGATGGCTAAGTCCAGCACATATGATCTTACCAGTAACGGCGTTAGCGACTGGTCCAATGGCTATCATAGCACGTTTGACAAGATCTACAATGCTAGAGGTATTGACACAGGACTACATAAAAATGGCGCGGGCTAAAGGACTTTCTCCTTGGAAAATCGTTATCAAGCATGCATTAAAAAATGCGTTAATGCCAGTTGTTACCATTATGGGGACTTTGCTTGCTGGAATATTAACGGGTACCTTTGTGATTGAAAAAATATTTGCAGTTCCAGGCATGGGGAAATATTTTGTTGAAAGCATTAATCAACGAGATTATCCAGTAATAATGGGGACTACCGTATTTTATAGTGCATTCTTAATTATCATGCTTTTCCTTGTTGACCTTGCGTACGGTATTCTTGATCCGCGAATTAAGTTACATAAAAAGGGAGGAGAATAGTATGAAATTAAAAGACAAACCCTCGAAACATTTCTATTCTCCTACAGACATACCAGATGATTGGTTTAATTGGAAGGAAAAAGATAATCAAGTTGCAGAAGCTGTTGCCCGACCATCGTTATCCTATTGGCAGGATGCATGGAAGCGTCTAGTTAAAAATAGACTAGCTATGGCAGGTTTAATTTTCTTAATTGTACTCGTAATTTTTTCAATATTCGGCCCTTTGATTTCACCTTATGATGTGAATAAACAAGATTTACCAAATCAATACCAACCGCCTTCAGCAGACCACTGGTTTGGGACAGATAATGCAGGTAGAGATGTATTTACCAGAACGTGGTATGGTGCAAGAATCTCCTTGTTTGTCGGATTAATGGCTGCCTTAATCGATTTCTCCATCGGCATTTTATATGGTGGAATAGCTGGTTATAAAGGTGGTCGAACGGATAACATTATGATGCGAATTATTGAGGTATTGTACGGTCTACCTTACTTATTAGTTGTTATTTTACTATTGGTTGTACTTGGCCCAAGCTTAAGCACAATAATAATTGCCTTAACCGTTACTGGATGGGTTGGAATGGCAAGGATTGTCCGGGGCCAAGTATTACAGATTAAGAACTTTGAATTTGTCCTCGCATCCAAATCATTTGGGGCGAAGACACCTCGAATTATTCGGAAAAATTTATTACCCAATACGATGGGCCCAATTATTGTACAAATGACTCTGACTGTTCCTAGCGCAATTTTCGCAGAAGCTTTCTTAAGCTTTTTAGGGCTAGGTATCCAAGCACCCTTTGCCAGCTGGGGAGTAATGGCTAACGATTCATTAGGTGCGATTCTATCTGGAAACTGGTGGACATTGTTTTTTCCTGCATTTTTCATTTCGTTTACGATGTTTGCGTTTAATGTATTAGGTGATGGTCTTCAGGATGCACTTGATCCGAAGCTTAGGAAGTAGGTGAACAGATGGACAAAATACTAGAAGTAAAAGACCTTCATGTAACATTTTCAACTTACGGTGGGACTGTTAAGGCAGTAAGGGGAGTTAATTTTTATTTAAATAAAGGTGAAACCCTGGCTATTGTTGGTGAATCTGGGTGTGGGAAAAGTGTAACCTCTAATGCCATTATGCGACTCATACCTGAACCACCAGGAAAGATTTCAAACGGGTCCATTATTTTTAAAAATAAGGAACTAACAACGCTTTCTGAAAAAGAGATGAGATCAATCCGTGGGGTAGATATCTCTATGATATTCCAAGACCCAATGACTGCGCTTAATCCTACACTCACTATAGGCACACAATTAATGGAAGGATTACAACAGCATCAACAAATAACAGGAGATCAGGCTAAATCTAAAGCGATAGAAATGATGAACTTAGTGGGTATTCCGAATCCAGCAGAGCGGTTGAAGCAATATCCCCATCAATTTAGTGGTGGGATGCGACAACGAATTGTTATTGCGATGGCTTTAATCTGTAAACCAGAATTACTGATTGCAGATGAGCCAACGACTGCTTTAGATGTAACAATTCAGGCTCAAATTCTTGAACTGTTTAATGAAATTCAGGAAGTAACTGGAGTTTCGATCATACTTATTACACATGATTTAGGGGTTGTTGCTAAAATTGCTGATCGTATAGCCGTTATGTATGCTGGAAAAATCATTGAGGTTGGTACAAAACGTGAGATTTTTTATCAGACACAGCATCCATATACAAAGGGCTTATTGCATTCGGTCCCACGATTAGATTTACAGGGAGAGAAATTGACTCCAATTGATGGTACACCACCTGATTTATTCTCACCCCCACAAGGATGTCCATTTACAGCAAGATGTCCTTTAGCGATGGAGGTGTGCGATAAAGTTTATCCCGTGACGACTGAACGAAGCGATTCTCATAAAGTGGACTGCTGGATGCAGGATGATCGGGCAAAACAGCTATTGGCTACATCAGCCGAAAAATAATATCACGAGAAGGGGGACTTTAGCATGACAAAGAAATGGCTATTATTAGTAGCTACGATTATTATCACTTTTGTACTATCAGCTTGTACAGCGAATGAGGATGCTGGAAAAGAACCAGAGAGTGATGGAGAAGGAGAGGGTACGGAAGAGGCAACAGGAGAGAAAATATTGCAACTGAATAATGGGGAAGAGCCAACATCATTTGATCCAGCAATCGGGTTTGATGCAGTATCTTGGAATGCTTTAAATAACTTATTAGAGGGATTAACACGATTAGGAGAGGATCATACACCTCAAGCAGCTATCGCTGAAAAATGGGATATATCGGAAGATGGAAAGACATATACCTTTTATTTACGCGAGAATGCAAATTGGTCTAATGGTGATCCAGTTGTAGCACAGGATTTTGTTTATGCTTGGAAAAGGCTTCTAGATCCTGAAACTGGTTCTTCCGCAGCCTTTTTAGGATACTTTATAAAAGGTGGAGAGGCGTTTAATAACGGAGAAGGTTCTGCTGATGATCTTGGATTAACGGCTGTTGATGAAAGGACATTTGAAGTAGAATTGGAAAATCCAACGGGTTATTTCCTGCATGTTGTTACTAACCCGGCTTTCTTTCCGGTGAATCACAAAGTGGCGGAGGAAAATCCAGAATGGCATGCAGAAGCAGAATCTTTCGTTGCAAATGGCCCATTTAAATTAGAGTCATGGAAACATGATAGCGAAATGGTATTTAAGAAAAACGAAGAATATTGGGATGCAGAGGCAGTGAAGCTGGATGGTGTACATTGGGCAATGGTTAATGATACGAATACGGAATACCAGATGTTTGAGCGTGGTGAGTTAGATTCAGCTGATATTCCAGCAGAGATGTCTGATCAACTTATTGACGGAGATAATGTCCAAATAGAAGAACAAGGTGGATTGGATTTTTATCGATTCAATGTAACCGAAGAGCCTTTCCAAAATGCAAAGATCCGTAAAGCGTTTGCGATGGCGGTTAACCGTCAGAATATTGCTGAGTTTGTAGTCAAAAATAAAGTAAAACCGGCATATGGATTTGTATCGCCAGGCTTTCAAAATCCGTCGGGAGACGATTTCCGTGACGTAAATGGTGAATTGGTAACGTTTGATCCAGAAGAGGCAAAGAAATTACTTGAAGAAGGTATGGAAGAAGAAGGATATGATGAGCTTCCAAAGGTTACCTTGTCTTATAACACAAGTGACGTAAATAAGGCAGTAGCAGAGTCACTTCAAGGTATGTTTAGTGAAAACCTTGGTGTTGAAGTGAATTTAGAAAACACAGAATGGAATGTATTCCAAGAAGATCAAAAGGCATTAAAGCACCAACTATCTCGTAGCTCCTTCTTATTTGATTATGCAGATCCAGTAAATTTTTTAGAAAGCTTTATTACAGGATCGTATATGAATCGAACTGGCTGGTCTAGCGAAAAGTACGATGAATTAATTGAAAATGCTAAGTCTGAAACTGACGAAGAAAAGCGTTGGGAATATATGTATAAAGCTGAGAAGCTTTTGGCAGAAGAAATGCCAGCATTTCCGATTCGCTACTATAATCAAGTAGAAGTTGTTCAAGAAGGTGTCTCCAACCTTTTGCGCCATCCGGTCGGTTATCTTGAGTTAAAACATACAGATAAGCAGTAAGCCATAAGGAAGGCTCAATTACAGATTAGATTGTATTTGAGCCCTTTCCTTTTTTACCCAGAGAACATGATGAACAGAAAGAAGGTTTGCTCATGATTCACCCTCCAAGGTTGAAGAAAGGAGATACGATTGGTGTGATTGCACCGGCTGGGCCTCCTGATCGAACTCGTTTACAAAAAGCTATATCCTTTTTTTTAAATATGGGACTTTGTGTGCAGTTGGGGAAACATATAGATAAGCGCAACGGTTATTTAGCAGGAACAGATAGTGAACGGCTTGAAGATTTACAGGATATGATTACGAACCCTGCTATTAAAGCTATTGTTTTCGCAAGAGGGGGGTATGGTTGTGCACGTATAACACCATACATTGATTTTGCTTGTATCAAAAAGCAACCAAAAATATTCTGGGGGTATAGTGATATAACTTATTTACATACTGCAATACGACAGCGTACAGGACTAATCACATTTCATGGTCCGATGCTTGCCTCCGATATCGGGAATGACGATTTTGATTATCTGTCTGCACGTATGTTTGAACAGCTTTTTCAGCCAACTACTTATACGTATACAGAGGAAATATCCCCATTGCATGTTATTGCTGAAGGGAATGCAAATGGTGAATTGGTAGGAGGGAATCTTTCACTATTAGTAAGCTCGCTGGGAACACCGTTTGAGATTGATACTACGAATCGATTGTTATTATTAGAGGATATAGGGGAAGAGCCCTATAGGATAGATAGCATGCTTAATCAATTGAAGCTTGCTGGAAAGTTAGAATCAGCAGCAGGCATTATTTTAGGTGATTTTGCTGATGCCAAGCCAAAAGTAACACCATCACTGCCTCTAGATAAGGTGTTTGACGATTATTTTAGAAAATTAGATATTCCAGTTATTTCGGGATTTAAAATTGGTCATTGTATGCCTCATATCGCTATTCCATTAGGGGTAGAAGCGTGTCTTTCCTCATATGATAAAAAGCTTATTGCCAAACCTGGTGTACAATAGTGAAAAGGAAAATGGAATGTTGGTTTTGAAATAGGCTAGAAACTAAACCTGATATACAGCTGTAGCGTAGCTCATTTAGAGCCAACCAATGTAACAAAAAATAATTTTAACGCTTTTATAAGAGAAAAGAAATCAATAGGAAGGCTAACCTATCATTCAATACAATAGATTACATGGGGACTTTACAGGTTTGGTAGCAATGAATTATCTATATGTACAAATGGAATTATCAAAATAAGAGAAAGGGGGCGCTTTGCTTGCCTAAACAAACGTTTGATCAAATTGATGCGTTCCAATGGGTTGCATCTGTTCAAGTAGCAACTGTCTGGACTTCGCCAGATTCTAGTAGAGAGATTGATACATTTGGAATAAGTACACCGACGGATATTGATAGATGGATAGAGACGCTTAGTTATGAGGATAAACTTGCCTTATGTGAGGACAATCGTGTGCAGACACAAGTATTGTATGGTGAACAAGTTTATGTTACAGAAATAAAAGGAGAATGGGCACATGTTGTAATTCCTTCTCAACCATCTTATAAAGATAAAAGGGGTTATCCTGGTTGGGTTCCTATTCATCAACTAAAACAAGTTGACAGATCGCTATGGGATCAAAAAAAGAGAGCTATGGTAATAAAGGATAAGTCATGGCTAACATATGAGGGCAAAAATCATGATTTTAAATTAAGCTATTTAACCACTTTACCGGTACATGATGTGTATGAAGATCGTGTACAAGTGCAAACGCCTCATGGAAAGGGTTATCTAGATTTAAGTGATGTTCATATTTTTTCTACATCTGATGGATTGGAACAAGGGACAGGAAAATCGATTGTTAAAGCAGTAGAAGCTTATACAGGATTAAATTATTTCTGGGGCGGTATGAGTTCATTTGGCTATGATTGCTCTGGTCTAGCATATGCTGCACACAAAGCCAATGGCTATTTAATTGCTAGAGATGCTGGAGATCAGGCTAATGATGGAATAGAAGTTAGAGTGGACGAACTACAACCAGGAGATTTACTATTTTTTGCATATCAAGAAGGAAGCGGTACGATTCACCATGTTGGAATATATTACGGAGATGGGAAAATGCTGCATTCTCCACAAACTGGCAAAGGTACTGAGATAATAGCGATTAAAGACACAAAATATGAGAAGGAGTTATGTACTGCTAGGCGGTATTGGCTCAACACTGAGGAGAATCATAATGGATGACAAGATATTAGAAGTACTTCACCTAAAGAAGCATTTTACAGTTGGAAAAGGTCAAGTTCTCCAAGCGGTAAATGATGTTACATTTAACGTGAAAAGAGGAGAGACATTCGGTCTTGTTGGTGAGTCAGGCTGTGGGAAATCTACGATTGGTCGTACAATTCTTGGACTATATGATAAGACAGATGGAGATGTTTTATATGATGGTAGGAATGTACATGACTTGAATGAGAAAGATAGATTTCAATTTTACCGTCGTATGCAGATGATATTTCAGGATCCTTACGCTTCACTAAATCCCAGGTCTACTGTTAAAGAAGTAATTTCCGAACCAATGGAAATACACAACATATATAGAGATAAAAAGGAGCAACTAAACAGGGTTTATCAACTTTTGGAAGAGGTGGGACTTAATCGAGATCATGCAAATCGTTATCCTCATGAATTTAGTGGTGGCCAGCGCCAGCGCATTGGAATTGCACGTGCATTAGTACTGGAACCAGATTTTATTATTGCCGATGAACCGATTTCTGCATTGGATGTATCTGTACAAGCGCAAGTGGTAAATTTATTAAAAGCGTTGCAGATTCAAAAAGGATTAACCTTCTTATTTATTGCTCATGATTTATCTATGGTAAAGCAAATTTCTGACCGAATTGGAGTGATGTATTTAGGTCATTTAGTAGAGCTCACAGAAAGTACAACATTGTATGATGATCCACTTCACCCCTACACGAAAGCACTGCTTTCAGCAATTCCCATTCCGGATCCGGATATTGAAGAAGCAAGAGAGCGGATCATTTTAAAAGGTGAGTTGCCGAGCCCGATTAATCCTCCATCTGGTTGTGTTTTTCGAACGCGTTGCCCAATGGCAATGGAGATTTGTTCCAAGACCAAGCCAGCTTGGCAAGAAGTAACACAAGATCACTATGTAGCATGTCACTTATATGATGAAACAGTGGAAAATAAAGAACCTGTTAAGAGCTTAATCAGAAACTAATGGAATCGTTTTATCCCACATATAAACGGCAGCAAGACCCTACTTTATTTAGGTCATAGAATTAGGAGTTGAAGAATGAATTCAATAAGTGTGAAGGAACTAAATACAACTACTGAAATTATGGAAGCATATCCCATAATGAAACAATTAAGAACACATCTAGATGAGCAGACATATAAAAGCTTAGTTATAGACGCCATGAAATATGATCACTATAAATTGATGGCATTACTTGAGCTAGGAAAGATAGTTGGAGTTATCGGATTCAAGCCAATGATCACGTTATATTACGGAAAATTCGTCTGGATTTGTGATTTGGTTGTTGATGATGATAAACGATCAATGGGATATGGGGAGAAATTACTCACGTATGTTCATCAATGGGCTAAAGAAAATAAATACAAAACAATTGCTTTATCATCAGGTATTCAAAGGGATGCTGCCCATCGATTTTATGAAAACATAATGAACTATGAAAAAGTAAGCTATGTCTTTAAATCGTCATTCTGAGAAACATAACTAATGGAATTACCTAGTTATATTAATGTATAGGTAAGGAGAAGGTATTTATCAATAATTAGAATTATTGGAAAACTTGAGAGCGTCTCAGGTTTTTTATTTTTAGGTTCTATTGTTTTCATTCGGTGTATAGATTTAATAGTAGGAATGCTAGATTAAATGACTTGGAAGGGGGAAGGTAATGAAAAAAAGCCAATACCAACAAAAGAGCGGGCTGAAAGATTGGAAGAAGCGTAATTCTTCATTGTTAAAGAAAATTAAAGAGAAGCAACGAGCCTCGTATAAAAACAAAAAGCTTCCTAGTAAGCAGCCTGTTAAAAACAAGCTCTTACCGATTAAATCTAAAAAGCCGTATTTTTTAACAAAACCACCAAAGCAGCCATCAAAGTGGAAAATTCCTGTGATGTTCCTATTGTCTACTTTAATAATAATCATTTTGGTTGTTCCAACATTAATTGTTGTTCCATTTGCCAAGGGGGATCGGCAAGAAGGAGCTACCCCTACAGAGAATGAAACTACAGCACAAGTTGAATTAGGCTCCTCTCCCTTTTCAGTATCGGTAATGAGGTCGGCTTCCGATAAAGTAGAAGGTATTCCACTAGAAGAATATGTTGTTGGAGTAGTGGCCTCAGAGATGCCTGCAGATTTTGAGAAAGAGGCACTGAAGGCACAGGCTCTTGCTGCAAGAACATATATAGTAAACTATAAGCTTCATGGTAATGAGGAAGAGTCAAAGAAATCAGATGTTACAGATACGGTGCAGCATCAAGTATACAAAGATGAGTATCAGCTTCAAAAGCAATGGGGAAGTGACTTTAATTGGAAGATAAATAAAGTAAAGAAAGCGGTGCTCGAAACAGAGGGAGAAATATTAACGTATAAAGATGCACCAATTACTCCCGCATTTTTTTCAACGAGTAATGGTTATACAGAGAATTCCGAGGATTACTGGGAAAATGAACTTCCCTATTTAAGGAGTGTTGCTAGTCCTTGGGATAAAGAATCTCCAAAATATTTAGATCAAAAGACATTCTCCTCTGATCAATTAGAAAAAGCACTAGAGCTAGATTTTTCTAATAAAACTCCGTTACCCATTCAATTAACACGAACCGATAGTAAACGAGTAGAGGAGATAGAAATTGCTGGACAAAAATTCTCAGGAAGGGATATACGTGAGAAGCTAGATTTACGATCAAGTGATTTTACGGTAGAGCAAAAAAACAATCATTTTATCTTTACTACGAAAGGCTTTGGCCATGGAATAGGCATGAGTCAATATGGCGCAAATGGAATGGCTAAAGACGGAAAATCATATAAAGATATTGTGCAATATTATTATCAGAATGTACAAATAAGTACTGTAGATAATATAGCTCCAACCCTCGTTGCAAAATAAGCGGGGGTTTTTATGCATGTATCATTTTTCCAGTTGTCATGAATTCATAAATTCATTTAATTTCCCCATTATTTTATAAAAAATGCATTAATTCTCAAAATATTTTTTTGAAAATGTATAGAAATTCCTTTTTCTGATCAGAATGGTTGTTGAGGTGATGATCTTATGAAAGAGGAAAACAAAGGTGCTTCAAAAAATAAGTGGAGCCGAATTTTTCGCAAGAAGTGGTTTTTTCCAGCTGTTTATTTAACAATTGCCGCTGTATTGTTATCTGTTGTAGTATGGTATCAAAATATGGATAATCAAGTTCCAGACGCACAGGAAGAGAATGGTGAATACATTCCATCTCATGATCAAGAAGCAGAACCAGTTTTGGATCAGCAAGAGGTTATTCAAATGCCAGTAACAAACCAAGAAGAAGCAGAAATCGTAACTAAATTTTATGATCCTGATGCAGAACAAGAGGAACTTGAGAAAGCTTTAATTCTGTATAACAACAAATACTACCAAAGTGATGGTGTAGATATTGCATCAGCAAATGGTGAGACATTTGATGTAGTTGCAGCACTGAGTGGGACAATACAAGAAGTAAAAAAGGACCCATTGCTTGGTAATGTTGTCATACTTTCACATGAGAATGAGGTAATGACATACTATGCTAGCCTTGAAGAAGTAAGTGTGAAAAAAGGTGCAGAAGTAAAACAGGGTGATAAGCTTGGTACAGCAGGTAAAAATGTATTTGGTAAGGACAGTGGAACACATGTCTATTTTGAATTAAGAAAAGATGGCAACAAAGTTAATCCAGAAGCATTCTTTAATCAACCAGTTAGTGCTCTTCATAGCATTACAGAGGAAGCTTCTGAAGAAGCGGAGTCTACAGAGGATGCGGAGAATTCTGCAGATGAAGAAGGTAAACAGGAAGAAAATGAACAGGTAGATGACACTTCCGAAGAGCAGCCGAAGGAAGATGAGAATAACGAGGAAGACTCAGGATCTGATGTAAACGATGAGCAAAAACAAAATGAGCAAGACTCGGATGCTACATCTGATGCTTCCGAAAGTGCATAAGAACAGTGTAAACATATAAACCCAGCTCTCACAGCTGGGTTTTTTCTTAAAAGTTAAGAAAGTATAAAATCAGCGCAATGACTGCTTTAAGCCAAGTAGTTATTTTGAAATGTTTGATGTATATTGGCAATGCTCCGACGAATTACTTCGCTTTCCGCGGGCACGGCCTTAACTAACTTTGCAAAGAAGAACACGTTGCAAAGTGGATTTTCGGCTCGCGCAATTCCCGCAGGGGAGTCTACGTAATTCGTCTCCGCTATGAGAAGGTGCAACAATTCTTGTCATAAGTAATAGGTTGACTTT